>NZ_DJDN01000010.1:140406-171612 GCF_002431095.1 Pantoea sp. UBA5923
AAAATTGAACGCTTGAAAGCTTATGTCGAGAGTAAGGCTCTATTCCTTAAGAGCTTTGAATTTCTGGATGATGAAGATTTCGATATTTTTGTAGGCGATCGTTCATCTGCAGCACAGCAAGGCAAACATATCTCCTTTTCACAAACCCTTGACTCTAAATACAGTAATGCAGTTTCTTACATTCAAGCACACTTGAAAGAACGAGACATTCTGTACCCGCGCCATATCATCGAGAATTTCCTTACTCTGATTCGCACCAATGACCTTATCATTTTGGCAGGCGATTCGGGTTCGGGCAAAACGAACCTAGTTCAGTCGTTTGCTAAAGCGATTGGTGGAGTATCGAAAATCATCCCCGTTAAACCAAACTGGACTAGTTCAGAGGACTTGCTGGGCTATTACAACCCGCTAGAGAAGAAATACCTGGCTACGCCATTTCTTGAGGCATTAATCGAGGCTAAGCAAAACCCAGATATCCCATACTTTATCTGCTTAGACGAAATGAACCTTGCCCGAGTGGAATATTACTTTGCCGATTTTCTATCCAAGCTAGAGGAGCGCAACGAGCAACCCACGATTCAGCTTTATTCGGATGATGAAGCAGCCCATGTTCTTGCAGAGCTAAAAGGGGTTGTTTCGGTCATTTCTAACGCACAAGAAAAATTCAGTAAAAATGGCATCGTGGACTTCGTTGCACTCCTGCAGGATGAAGAGATTAACGCTGAAATGAAGCGCTCGTTTGGCTTTAGCGACAAAGATTCGTTGATTAAATACCATGGTGACATCAGACGCATGTTGGCAGGTGTTCTTGGCACACCTTCGTCTATCACGATTCCAGCAAACGTTAGGATCATTGGTGCAATTAACATCGACGAGACTACCCATTACCTATCACCAAAAATTCTCGATCGTGCGCATGTGATGAAGTTTAAGAGCCCTTTACTGACAGACTGGGACGCAATTTTTGATGAGATCGATTCTTACGGCCTTGATGACGTCAATTTGCCACTTGGGTTCGATATTGCAGAGCTTGGCGAACGTAGCCCTTATCCGAAATTTGAACGTTCGGATGAATTCTGTGAGCTGTTCACCACCTTAAATCGAGAAGTTTTCGACCCGCTTGGAGTCGAGTTTGGTATGCGTACCATTCGTCAGGGGCTTAACTACATAAGTTTGTTTAGCGATGTAAACGACAATAAACCTCTGGCCATTAACAACTTTATCGTTCATAAGGTGTTGCCTAAATTCATGTTTGATGGCAGTAAGCAAGTGGGCGATTACAGTAAAGTTGAGCTTGTTGGCCGTGTATTCTTACCTCGCCTTGAATCCCTTTTAGATAATCAGACAGAGATTGCGGCGGAGTTTTCATGCATCAAATCGGTAGAGCGTTTGGTTAAGACAGCCGAAGCAAATGATGGCGTTGTAAACTACTGGGCATAATCATGGACGTTCCATTCATTATCAAGTTTATCGAAACCAAATGGCATGATAAGCAAACCTTAGTCAGTGTTAACGAGTCAGAGTACTCGCTGAAGCTTGAGCATCTTGGAAACGACACGTTCTCTGCGCATACGATCATCTACCCCAGGGTCGAAGAGCTACGATTTGCTCAACTAGCGATTAAAGCTAAACACGGCGACAAGTCACCGCCTTATATTGCAATGCCCAATGGCGAGAGGAAGCCGTTAGAGTCGATTATTGATCCTGCTTCTAATTCTGTGTGGTGGGTTGAACCTGCTCATTGGGATGCAAAACAACGGGTCTGGCGCAGTGAGGCGCGGCGAACTGCTGGCCAGATCACGTTTGTTGTTGGTAACTCAACGCTAAAGCTTGATATTGATATCTCCGAACAGACCACATCAGACCTTTCTCACTACCTATCAGATTTCAAAGCAGACCTGTGGGAGTTGATTCTCGATGAGAACAGCCATATTACGGGCGACGCTAAAAAATCTCTGGTGGCGGCCATCGATCAAAAGGCTTTGTTACTGGTCGCATCTATTCTGACTAATGTACAAACAATCCTCAAAAAGCCCAAAGTTGAGCTGAAAGAAATTCAAGAATTGAAGCCGACCAAAGAAGTACGCCCTGTTCCACGTACGTTTATGGAGATTTGCACTAAGGGCTCGCGTAACCATTTAACCAGTCGCGCATCTGAGCCAAGCTACAACGTGCCTGAAAATCAATATGTCTTGCATGTCGTTTCGAACACCCTGAACATTGTAAAAAAATTGGTTAGGGTGGCTGAGAGTAAAAAAAGTCGTTTCTCTGATGCCGTCGACAAGCTTAATGAGCGTTTAGAAAGTTTAAAAAACTATCGCTCTATCAACCGTGATCTAGTGGTTAAAGACTTAGAGCGGTTGAAAAAGCTCTTTGATACAAAAGAAATAAATAAAGAATTAGCGAATAAATTAGATGAAATTAAGACCAATATGTACTTTTCACAAAATATTGCCACCAAAGGTTACCTCAGATTAGAAAAAGCCACAGGTTCTGAGAATGAGTGGTGGGCTAAAATTAAGCCCCAACTAAGTGATGATTGGCAACAGTTTGAGCAAGATAGATATACTATTTTTAGCTCTGGAAGCCCGTACTCAGGCTTGTTTAATCCTTACAGCGACTATGAGATAGAAGCGATAATGCCTGCACCTGCTAAGAGAGGAACAGCTTCGATCTTGCGCCCAAAGCACATATTCCGACTAACTCTTTTGGCGGATTCGCCTTCACTGCAGAGATATAAAGACAATTTTACCAAATTGCGCAAGCAAGGTATTGTTCTAAATGAAAATAACTGGAAAATGAAGCTAACACCGGAAGAGCTCTCTGAACAGGAAAAAGAGCGTTCGACCATCAATAAACGCTTGAGTTACTTTGTCACTGAACTTAAAAAAGTGGGAATAGTAAGCAAAGTTCTGGAGCCAAAAATAAAACCTTTCCAACAACTAGAGAAAGAATGGCGTCAATGCAAAGTCACAAGTAAAAGTACCTTTCCCAACTCCATGACATTTGTACAGAACCCTGCCTACCAAGCAGTCCACTCAGGTTTTAAAAATTTGAAAGAACAGATTGGTCTAGCCGATGAGGACATTTTGCTTTCGCTGGAGAAGATCGAGGCAATAGGCCTGATAAACATGCCACTACTCTATGAGCGCTGGTGTTTGCTTCAAATCATTAAGGTGTTAACTCATGCTTTGCGATATCAGCCGGAGGACAACTGGAAACGAAAATTAATTTCGCATATTCAAGGCAATGAAGAACAAATCAGCATTCAACTTTTCAACCCAAGTGTTTCCAGAGCGATTACTTTGCAATACGAGCCGTTTCTAGCCAATGGTAAGCGCCCAGATTTTGTTCTGGATGTGAAAGCGACCACCAAAAGTGGTGAGCAGATTTCAAAGCGGCTAGTCGTTGATGCAAAGTACTATTCAGCTACATATCTCAAGCAAAGAGGTGGAATCAGTGGCGTTATCCATGAACTTTACAATGACAAGGATTATAGCGAAGGCCAAGAGAACAGCGTATTTGTTCTTCATCCCGTGTTAGAGGCAGTGGAGAAAATTGTATCCCCACAGGAATGGGCGAAAAACAGTTATCTGGGCGAGCTTTCCATGTTCGATTGGGAACATGCGTATCACGGACGCCAGGCAACAAGCTATGGGGCTGTGTGTGCCAATCCAATGAAGTCGCAACGCTATCTTGACGAAATTCAGCGTATGCTTGGCATGTTTCTACAGTATGGCATTGAAGATAACTCTTCTTTACGAGGAGCATCAGATGATACTCATGCCGTGAATTTCTGTGTTTCTTGTGGCTCACCAGACGTTGAAGAAATTTCTAATCCAATACGCTCTAACAAAGAAAAGCGTTGGTATCGGTGCAATGATTGCACACAATTTACGGTTTATACCCATTGTGGCTCTTGCAATACGAGGCTTATCAAAAATGGAGAGTACTGGACCTACTTGTCCTTGATGCCCATGTCATCGATTAATATCAAATGTCCAAACTGCGAGTCTCCCGTTTGACACGTTTTTGTCCAAAAGAATGCCAGAGCTTATCGTCCACTACTCCGTTATCTGGGACATACCTGAATAGAGTTTTCTAACTGTATTGTAGTGGCACGGTGAATACAAAAAATAAGGCCTTTCCATCCATAAGAAAGGCCATTGCTGTAAAAAATTAATCACCCGCGACTACAACTGACTTGCTTCCCGTTGCTTAATACACCGCGATGTTAGTAATGTCTTCATAAGTCACTTCGGGATGAATGCCTGAATGAACACTGGTTCAGCGATATTCTTCATGCCCGGAAAATCATTAATGACTGGCGGCAGGACTATAACGAGTCCAGACCTCATTCATCGCTGAATTACAAGACGTCGGCTGAATTTGCAGCAAGCTGGAGAAATGGAAAATTAGAAGGTAAACAAACCGACATTACTAACTGATCGTTGTATCTAATACTGGGGGCAGGTCAGCGCGTAAATTTATCATTGGCGATCTTGCTCAGGCTTTTGCACGTCAGGTGATTGTTGCCGGATATGGTGACCCGCAGCCTATTCCCGGTGTTGCACCGGAAGATGCACGTCAGAGGCGCATTGAGGTTCGGTTCGCGCTACCAGAAAAATAGTGTTATCTGGCGTGATATTAACCGGAGTGTCTATGTGCTAAAGGTGAGAGCCTGTGCCGCCTTCAATTTACTGTCATTTACCAGAGGTGACCGCTCAGGTGGTCACCGAAATAAAGAAAAAAGTCCCCAATAACCCTCCGCCAGTATCTCGGCGGCATCGCAATTTTTCATGCCGCAGAGAACCCCAGCCATATAACTTTCTTATTTGGTAGCCTTGTTCAGATAAATGCTACTTCCGCCCAAACAGATTCACAACGTTGTTTTCCTGCTGCCGCTGATAGTTATTAACCCGATCCTCCCAGACTTCAAGCGCCCTGCGCTTCTCGGTCAGGTAATCATAACGGTCATAGTGTTTCGAACTGACGTCGTTCAAAGCGTGATTCTGAATACGGTCGCGGATCTCTTTGCTGATCCCTGCCTCCCATCAGCGTTTAGCAGGTCCGGCGTAAATCTCGCGCTGTGAAAACTTTAAACTCAGGATTGAAAGCCCGGAAATACATGATGGAACGCGCCAGACTGTCGGTGCGCACCGGTCGCTCGCCGTTGGTCGAGAGCGGGAAGATATAAGGACTGTTACTTTCCTTAGTCAGCTCTTTCACTGAGACTAATTCATTTAATGCCGATTCAGTAAGCGGGATCAGGTGCTCCCGTTTATTTTTCGATACATCGGCAATGACCAGGAGCGTCTTTTGCTGCCAGTCAATTGCGTTCCACTGGCTGGTAATCATTTCAAACGGCCGCTGCCCGCCAGCATAAATACAGAAGCGAATCAGATACTGCATCAGCGGCCCAACGTTGGTGGCCTCGGCGAATTGTTCCATGACAACTCGCAACTCTTCCAGCGTTAACCATGTATCACCCACTTTTTCCGCCGAAGACTGCTTCGGTATGGCCGATACCGGGTTTACTTCTAGCCCGAATGTAATACCGACGCTGGTATTCATTGGATCGTTATCAGCTTTCAGGCCGTAGTTAAATGCTGCCATTAGGTAGGAACGAATCCGATTTGCATGGACCACAGCATCACGCTGGATGATGCCAGACAGAATTGCTTTAATCTGTGAAGGTGTGACGTCCTTTGCTTTGGTTTCGCGAGGAATAGTTGAGTAGCATTCTTTTTCGAGACGCTTCAGCACATCAGCCCAGGTACGCTTATTATCCAGCTTCATTTTGTTCACGTAACCCTGCACCAGTTCTTCAAATGAACCCTGTGAACGGTGAAGCTGCATAATGTGCTGCTCAGCCAGTCGTTACTGCTCAAGCTCTTGCTGAGGATCTTTGCCTTCTATAAGCCAAGCTCCGTATTTTTTCACCAGCTCATTGGCCGTCACCAGTTTCATCTCAGGCCAGATGCCTAACTGAATGAATTTCTCTTTCTTACCTTTATCTACGTAGTAACGAAAATAAAAAACCTTACTACCTGAAGGCTGCACTTTTACGCCAAGACGCCCAGCACCACGCTGACCGCTATTGCTCCATTCATAGTAAGAAGTGCTTTTCGGTTTAAGTCCGCGGATTGCTGTATCAGTTAACTAAGTTGCCACACCATCACCTGTTGGTTTTCTTTTACCTGACCCAGTCAAAGTTCGGGTCAGGTAATGGGTCAGGTAATGGGTCAGGTAATGGGTCAGGTAATGGGTCAGGTAATGGGTCAGGTAACGATCTTACTGCCCAGAACATCCGGAGACAAACAAAAACAAACATTAATTCACAATCAAATGATTTTTATGAATTTTATATACAAACCAGAACAAACGAGAAGATATGTGATAGCAATATCTTCATGACTCATAATCGCTTGGTCGCTGGTTCAAACCCAGCAGGGGCCACCAAATTTTAGCTGTGAAATCAGCATAATAAAGCCACCTTTCAGGGTGGCTTTTTTGTTTTAGCTTTTACCCAGGAACTGGTATGCCTCTTTAACTATCGGCCTCCATCTTCACGAGATGAGTAGTAAAATCTGACTCGTTAATATGCGGCAAGCAATATGCTAACTTTGGTAATTTTCATTATGGGGCAGTTGGACATGCTGCCGGCATTACCACAGAGGTTCTGCTCAGGGCTGCGGGATGGGCGCAAAGCCGAGCGGGCACAAGTTCGCCAGCCTTTGGCGACTGGTATAGATCAGCCCCTTATGGCGACGATCCAGACGATCAGGCCTGGATAAGAATGGGTATCGAATATGCGAAACGTGCAGGTTTTTAAGAAACGCTATCTGCTTTTATTACTTTTGCCTGTTTTTATCTGGATAGCTTTTAAAATTACTCAGTTCTCTCCGTTAGAACAAACCTTACTGCAAAAGATCCCCGTTACCCGGCAGGTAAGCCTCTACATTACAGAAGCCAGCGCAGGCGCTACAACAGACTTCTCTTACCGCTTCTATTTATACGATGCCAGTAAAGACGAGCGCGCCGTTATGGCGGCTCTACAGCATGACAACGAACCTTTTATGATTACTAGCGATCGTAACGCCTTCCAGAAAGTTGAAAATGGCGCGATTTATCTTTCGACAAAAGGAACCCTGTACCGCTTTACCAATGCGCCCGCCTGCCGCGTTGGCGATATTATTTATACCGTCCCCGTTTATCTCACCGCATCGCCGCACTGAATATAAAACTTCAATCTTTCTTCAGGCGCTTCCCTTCATTCAGCGTGCCTGCACAGGCTTTCTCCTGCATCAGGCAGGGCCTGGCTCAATAATTTCTCAATACCCATAGCTTGTGTCGCTTCAACAGTTCACTTCTAAATCGATCCGGATTAATCTTAGCGCTTACTTTTTTGATAAGGATTTCTTCATCAAGTTACTTTTTGGGGCTGCCGTTTTACTCGTTTCCGCCACTGCAAACGCAGGCTTTATTCATCCGCTGGACTTTGATGGCTCAGAAAGCCAGAAGCAGGAAGTGATCAGCTACATTCAAGCGCGAGTAAAAGCGGATTACTGTGACGGTCAGCTTGATATGTGCCAGCCGACCACCTTGCGTATAATGGAAAAGCAAAACCTGACAGCATTTAAGAAATTAACAAAAGTGAGCGACAGGAAAATACTGGATCGCGTCATTAAAGATTACTGTCAGGGCGCGCTGGATATGTGCACCTATACCACGCTCGAAATAATGTATAAACAGAACGTTAAAGCCACTAAGCAAGAACTAAGCTGGTAGCTAAAGCAAACCACCTTTTACAGGTGGTTTTTTTATGCGCAAAGCCAGCGGGTACAGTTATTGCCAACGCGGCAAGCCACACCCTCCCCGCCAGTACACTTATTGACAGAACTCCAGGCTGACGCTCGCGGTACATAAACGGCTCCCGCCAGGCGATGTAGTTTACGCCAGACAGTAACTGGTACGCCGTCGACAAACTGCAACTGACGGATATGCTAGCATCCCGCCCAGGCAGAAGCCGCAGACGCGCAAGCCACCACTTTCTTGCTTGTTAACAGGTGTATTCAATCAGGATCTGATACTACGCGGCCCGTTAAAAAGTCTGACGGACATTGAGCGGGTAAAATTAACAAATGGGGAACTCAGGCCTGTTGATTTTGTGACTCTGGAAAACAAACTTTTTCTGGATAAGGTGGCGGCCAACAGCGATCTGCTGGCGGTCATCGAAGGCGAGCAGCAGTACATCATTAACCGCAGCTATAAGACGGTCGTGGACGGGAAATGGCTGCTGGATATTGAAGGCATGGCCAGCCTGCGTAATCTCTCTCGTCTGCCCGGCGGTCGCGTCAGGATTAGCGGCGGCGATGCAGAGTTCGAATGCGCGCTGAATGAGATCTCCGCGACGGGAATTGTCGTGATGACGTTGATTTAAAAGCGGTGCGCTTTCCCCGTCGATAAGCGCAGCCCTTTACCGTACCGATCTCTGCTCCCGCGATCCGCGTTATACTTCCCCGCTTTGCACCAGCGAGCATAATTCATAACCATGACTTCCAGACTTAAAATCATTCTTCCGCTTCTTATTATCTTCGTAGCCGCCGCCTGGTACTGGCTTACGCCTCACTACAGCAAAGAGGACGAGGCCTACTACGTCTCGGTGTTCTGCGCCATTCATCATGAAGAGAGCAGTCGCTTTGTGGCGGATATGCGCACCGTTATTGAAGGCGGTAACTCCGACTACGCCCTGCAGAAAATTCATTTCCAGCCGCACCTCGGCGAACAGGTGGTCAAAGCCTGGCAGAGCCTGAACGCAGAGCAAAAGGCGCAGGCCAGCACCGACGCCACTCAGTGCCGCAACCTGCTCGCTGATGCATTAAAGTAAGCGCCCCGCGCGATGCCGTTACAGGGCGAAATCCGCGTGTTATCTTGTGGGTTTCGCAACATCTCTCAGGCAAGCTCTAATGACAAAACTGCGGGTAGGCATTGTGTTCGGCGGCAAATCGGCCGAGCACGAAGTATCGTTACAGTCGGCTAAAAATATCCTTGATGCGATTGATAAAACGCGTTTCGAACCGATGCTGTTAGGCATTGATAAACAGGGTCAGTGGCATCTGAATGACGCCTCGAACTTTCTGATCAACGCGCAGGATCCGGCACTTATCGCGCTCAACCGCGGCGGCGAAAGCGTGGCGCTGGTGCCGGGCGAGTCACAGCAGCAGGTGATCGCCCGCCAGAGCGGCCACGCGCTGTCGCAGCTCGATGTTATTTTCCCTATCGTACACGGCACGCTCGGCGAAGATGGTTCGCTGCAGGGATTGCTGCGTATGGCGTCGCTGCCCTTTGTTGGCTCTGGCGTGCTGGGTTCGGCGGTCAGCATGGACAAAGACGTTACCAAACGTCTGCTGCGTGACGCCGGGCTACAGGTTGCGCCCTGGATTAGCGTGACGCAGGCGCAGCGGTCGCGCATCCAGGCGTCTGAGGTAGTCGCGCAGCTGGGCCTGCCGCTGTTTATCAAACCGGCCAATCAGGGTTCATCGGTCGGCGTCAGCAAAGTAGACACTGTCGAAGCGTTCGATAGCGCGCTGGATCTCGCCTTCACCTTTGATCGCAAAGTGCTGATTGAAAAAGGGATCAAAGGCCGTGAAATCGAGTGCGCAGTGCTGGGTAATGATGAGCCGCAGGCGAGCCCGTGTGGTGAAATAGTGGTGCACGACGCCTTTTACTCCTACGAGACCAAATATATCAGCGAAACCGGTGCGCGGACGCAGGTGCCCGCAGCCATCGACGCTGAGCGCAGCGAGGCGATCCGCGCCGTGGCGATCAAGGCATTTCAGGCGCTGGAGTGCAGCGGTATGGCACGCGTCGACGTCTTTCTGACGGACGCAGGCGAGATTATCGTTAACGAGGTGAATACCCTGCCTGGCTTTACCAACATCAGCATGTATCCCAAGCTGTGGCAGGCGGCGGGAGTCGAATATCGCGAGCTTATCACTCGCCTGATCGAGCTGGCGCTGGAGCGTCATCAGCAGACCAGCCAGCTAAAAAGCAGCGTATAAGAGCGAGCGCGGCGGGGTGATTTACGCCACGTCGCTGGCCAGCGTCAGGGTGCGCCAGGCAGGCGAAGTCTGGTTGCGCCCGTTGCGTTTGGAAAGATAGAGATTTTTATCCGCGGCGGAAATGAGCTTATTCACCACGCTGTGCCAGCTGCGATCTTCACCCGCCCTTCCCTGCGCCAGCCCCAGGCTGGCGGTTACGGTAACGGTATTGCCCTGCAGCCAGAACTTCTCTTTGCCTATCGCCTGCCGCACCGCCTCTGCCAGCCGGTAGAGCTGCTCAGGCCGGGCGTCGAACAGCACGATAGCGAACTCTTCGCCGCCGAACCGGCAGATGAAACCCTGTTTACCCACCACTTTCTGCATCCGCAGCGCGATCTCCTCCAGTACGCCATCGCCAGCGTCATGGCCGAAGTTGTCGTTGATGGTTTTGAAATAATCGATATCCAGCAGGATGACGCCAACGTTACGCCCGGCGGAGAACGGCTCCTCTTTCAGGCTCTCGTAAAGCCCGGAGCGCGACAGCAGCTGGGTCAGAAAATCGTAGTTGGCGCGCAAAGCGAGCCGCTGGTTAAGCTGGCGCACCGCATCCATACTGACGGCGACAATCAGCGGACTGATGGCGACCGTCGCCACGCCGAGGCGCGCCGAAGTCAGATGGCTTAAAGGCAGCAGGTTGTCGTTGCCCTGAATGTTCATTACGCCGTGTGAGACCAGCACGATTTCGCTGATGCCGGTCAGGAGTATCACCAGGCTGGTTACCGGGATCGGCAGCACGATGGCGCACCAGATGAGCGCCGGAACCGGAAACGTCAAACTGCCCGCGCCGCCAATCATGGCACCGACCACCAGCGACAGCAGCACGCTCAGCAGCGGCAGCCATTTACCCGGAGAGAGCAGCGTGGCGAACGACAGGCTGCGCCAGTTGCGCGCGAGTAAAAACGGCAGCAGCATCAGGCCGGTTGAGAACTGTTCGCTGAACCAGTCGCCCCAGGCGGTGGCGAAGCGGGCATCGAAGCTCATATTCTGCGCCAGGCCGCCCCAGGTAGCACATGCGAAGGCGGCGAGCAGACAGGCGGGAAAGATGCGCAGCGCGTTGCTGATCTGCCTGCGGTCGGAGTCGCGCAGGTAGTGTTTTACCAGCATAGAGACGGAAATAACGATAAACAGCAGGTTAGCGGCGTTCAGCGTGACGGCGGGCCATGCCCAGCCGGAAAAAACTGTGTCGTTCACCACCATGGCGGCGAAGCTGGCAAGGTAGTAGCGAAAACGATGCAGAAAAGGATGACGAACGATAACGGCAGCGACGATGGCGTTCACTGGCCAGAATAGCGATAGCTCGGCGGGAATGCGCAGATGACTGCCTAAAAAACAAAACAGCAGGGTGATCAGAAACAGCGAAAAGACATTCTTTGTAGTCTTGTGCTCTGCAAACAGCTTAACGCGCATAGGTCTGAACCCTGTAGCCTGTAAATTCTTCGCTCCCTGCCCGTCCCGGACGATCGCAGAATGCCATTAAACCGCATTCGCCGTCCGGGCAATTCAGCGAATAAACGGCAGGGATTGACGCTACTCATCATCTGGGTTGCGCCGTCTGGCTTTCGGCGCGCCAATTATGCCCTAAATTAATAAAATCGACCCTCCGGGATATCTGATTTTTAAGCGTTGTCAGTAAGGGAGCCGCGGCGGGTGGCAGGGCCCAATCGCAAAGACGCAAAACGGCACCCCTGCCAGCTCGGCCCGCGACCTCCCTGTCGCGGGACGCTTTGCTCTCCGTGTCCTGCCACGGCCTGAAAAAGCACAACGGCGTTACTTCACCGCTACCGGCCACTGGCTGAGGCGAATGCCGCGCTTATTCGCGCTGTCGCCGAAATCTTTCAGCACCGCTTTTACGTCTGGATCCAGATACTCGGCGTTATCGTGATCCACAATCACCACGCTGTTTTCCGGGATCTCAGCCAGTAGCCCCTGTAGCTTCGGGTTATGCAGAAAGGTCAGATTCTGCTGGAAGCGCAGCACATAGTGATCGTCATAGCGGGTCAGCTGTAGCGCATTGCGGTGGCTCTTATACAGGCTAATAAGCATCTGCGTCGCCAGACCGATGCCAATGCCCGACAGCATGCCAAACAGAATAATGCCGCCAATGGTGGCGAGGAACGGCACGTACTGCTGCGCGCCCATGCGGAACTGCTCAATGAACAGGCGCGGCGTCGCCAGCTTATAGCCGGTATAGAGCAACACCGCCGCCAGGCTGGCCAGCGGAATGGCATTCAGCAGATCGCTGAACCACAATCCGCAGATCAACAACAGCACGCCGTGAATAAGAATAGAGAGTTTGGTCTGCGCGCCGGTGCTGACGTTCACCGAGCTGCGCACAATCACCGCCGTAATCGGCATTGCACCCAGCAGACCGGCACTGAGGTTGCCGATGCCCTGCGCGAACATCTCCCGATTAGGCGACGGCGGCGGGTTCTGCGGGCGCAGCTTCTTCAGCGCCTCCTGGCTCAGCAGCGTCTCCAGGCTGGCGACCAGCGCCAGCGTTACCGCCACCACCCAGACCGACGGGTTTTGCCACGCCGTCCAGGCTGGGCTTTCCAGCTGCGCCGTCAGCGCTGAAAGGCTGTCGAACGACGGCAGTGCGATGCGTGACAGCTCGTTCGCCATCTCCGGCATCAGCCGTCCGCCAAATAGCGTTGCGGCGCAGCCAAACAGCACCGCGACCAGCGGCCCAGGTATCCAGCCCAGTGCGCCAGCCTTCTTTATCAGCGGCGTGGTCCATAACCACAGGATCGCCAGGCTGCCGCCAGCAACCAGCATCGCAGGCGCGGAGAAAGCCGCAGCGCCGCTGGCGAACCCTGCCAGCCCCGCATCGCCCTCAATGCCGAACGCCACCGGGATCTGCTGGATAATCAGCAGAATGCCGATGGCCGCCAGCATTCCCTTGATCACGCTGCCCGGCACCAGCGAGATAAACCGCCCGGCGCGCAGCAAGCCCAGACCGCACTGCATCAGGCCCGCCAGCAGCAGCGCGGTAAGGAAAGCGCTGAAGCTGCCGAGCGTTTCAATCGAGGCGACGACGATAGTGACCAGCCCTGCCGCCGGGCCGCTGACGGCAAAGCGTGAAGGACTTAACGCGGTAACCAGCAGCCCGCCGATAACGCCGGTCAGCAAGCCGGCAAACGGCGGCAGCCCGCTCGCCTGCGCGATGCCAAGACAGAGCGGCAGCGCCACCAGAAAAACCACCAGACCGGCAGGAATATCCTGACGAAGCGTACTTACATTCATGGCGAGGATTCCTCTGCTGATTGCTGGATTAACTCTTTAAGATGGCCAGACTGCAGATCGTAAACGCAGCCGAAGAGATCTAATGTCTGGCCCGCTCGCCACGCGTCGCGCACCGGCGCGGTGGCGGCCAGACGGGAGAACTGCGCTAACACGTTTACCTCAACCAGCTGGTTCAGCGTCTCGGCTGTTGCTTCCGGCTCATCGGGCAAACTGGCGCCCAGCGCCTGTCGCAGCGCGGCGATACGTCGCGCCAGCGCTGAGGTTTCCTGCGCCAGCGGGCTTTGCGGCAGGTTAAGCGCCGCCTGAACACCGCCGCAGCCGTAATGGCCACACAGCACGATGCGTTCTACGCCGAGATAAATGATGGCGTACTGCAGCACGCTCATCAGGTTGTCGTCGCCGTCGACCACCATATTGGCGATATTGCGATGGACAAAGAGTTCGCCGGGATGCGAGCCGGTCAGAACCTCGGCCGGTACGCGACTGTCTGAGCAGCCAATCCAGAGTGAGTGCGGTTTCTGTTGATGGAGGTATTTTTCAAAATAGTCAGGGTTACGTTCGCGGCGCTGGAGCGCCCAGCTGCGATTTTTTGCTAATAAGGGTTTCAGTGTCGTCACATTCGTCTCTCTCAACAACCGGGAAGGAAATATACAGGCGAACAAGGGAGTGAACCGGCTCACAGTTAACTGCTGGCAGTCAGAAAAACAACGCAGTTCATCACAGAAATTGTTTATAGCCGTTTATGATTAAGGATGCATGCGTAATTTTTTATAAGCCAGAGCGGCGCGAGTTTTGTAAATATTAATTCAGCCGAGGTAAATTAAAGGTAAAGCTAATTAAGCAGAATCAATTCCGGAAGAAAAAAAGACATCAATAAACTGCAATAATATCATTAGATTAAATCAGGCACATAAATAGAGCGCCTTTTGCAATGACAAATAATTACATTTAGCTTTACTGGCATGTTGCTCATACTCAATTACCGACGGCACTTTAATGCAGAAAATTCCGAATTAATTCGCTAATCAATAGTGATTAAAACTGGCGATGGGCGAAAAAAGCAGTGCAATACGCTTAATAACTGCCGCTTTAAAAGTAAGAGATAATTAAATTAGTTTGCAGTGAAATAATTCCCCCTGAACGTAAATATCAGCGACAAAAATAAAGAGCCTGTTATCGCAGGCTCTTTCGCTTGACGAATTATTTACCGTTCCACGCCCTCAGCCGCGCATCGCGCGTTGAGAGCTGCTGTTGCGGCGTCAGCTTATTGTAATTATCCGCCATGCCGCTCTCCCAGTCGCCATAGAGCGGATTCGGCAATACGATAAATCGGGTGCCGAAAAGCGGGTGATTCTGGCTGACAAAGGCGCGACGCTGCGCGTTTCCCTGGTGCCAGGTCGCCTCGCCGAAATCATTCAGGTTATCGCCGACGTAGAGCACCACGTTATAGCCCGCCGCTTTGATAGCGTCGAAACGCGCCTGCTTGTTTGAACTGCCGGTGCTGAGACGTACGGTCTGCGGGTTAACCTGCGGGAATCCGAGCTGCGTCAGGTTAGCGACCGTGGCGTCATAATCCTTCTGGTCGCGGTTCGACACGTAGAATAGCGTGCCGCCGTGTGAAGTAACGTAGTGGGCGAAATCGACCGCGCCAGGCACCGCCAGCGCCTGCTTCGCTCGGGTCCATTCCGACCAGCTTTGCGCGCTGAACGGCTGCCCGTTTTTCGCCTGCCAGGCGCTGTAGGCGCTGTTGTCGATCATGGTCTCATCCAGATCGACAATCACCGCCTTAGGCTTGCCGGTCAGCGAAGGCGCGGCGTCAAAGGCGAGACGCGCGCCGTTGAAGGCCTGCCACGTCAGGGCCTGGTACTCGCCGGACTGCTGAAACCAGTTAAGCGCCATTACTGACTGCTGGCCGAGCTGTTGCTGCGCATTTTGCGCCGACTGCGAGGCGCAGCCCGACAGCATCAGCGCCATCAGGCCGCTGGTCAGCAGCGTTGCGGTCATTTTCATCTTGTTATCCTTAAGCCGGAAAAGTAGAAGTGGGTAACGCTTTCAAAATGTAGCAGTTAACCTAAGCTGAATGCAGCCAAACGCCTCAGAGGAGATTCATATGGGAATCCGCGTACGCTCTACCCTTCTTGATGCGCTGGAGTGGGTTGAATATGCCTTCCAGCCCGCAGGCGAAGCGCCGCCTGACGATGTCGCTTACGGCCATCAGCGCCACAGCGCGACGGTGGTAGATGACGCGGACAACGTGCCGCCGAAAAGCTGCGAATCGGATGGCATTATCGGCTTTGGCGAGCGGCCGGTGGCGGTCTACACCGCCGACTGCCTGCCGGTGCTCATCGCTGATACGCAGCAACGGCGCGTGGCGGCGGTGCACGCTGGGCTGAAAGGCACGCTGGCGGGCGTACTGGATCGCGCCGTGGCGCGGCTGTGCGAAGATGGCGCCTCGCCGGATGGCCTGTATATCGCCATCGGCCCGGCCATTGCGCCCTGCTGCTACGAACTGGGCGAGGAGATGTTGTCGTCGATCGCGCAACGCTTCTCTGGCTCGCTGTCGCACTGCTGGCACCGCGAGCAGCCACATAATCCGTTCGCCGTCAGGCCGCAGGCGAAGGCTACGCAAAATGGCGTCTGGTTCGATCTGCCGCAGCTGGCGACGGAGATCCTCCTGAAAACTGGCGTACCTGCGGCAAATATCGAAAACGTCGGTTTTTGCACCTACTGCATGGCGGAAAACGGCTCCAGCTATCGCCGCAACACCCACTTTAACAGTGGCTATCAGTCGCGCTTTTCATGGATACGCCGTCGGGGCGGCTAAGGCCCGCTTTTTTGATGCGCCTCACAGCGCAGTAAACTTTCACTTTTTTTTAACATCACGGCAGCTACATTACACTCATCCGACCACTTACCTGAGTGATGCCGCCGTGAAGAGTCACGCCTTTCCTGCCCTGTTCGCCCCGCTCGATTTAGGATTTACCCAGCTGCGCAACCGCTTCCTGATGGGATCGATGCATACCGGGCTGGAAGAGCATCCCGACGGCGCGCAGCGTCTCGCCGCTTTTTATGGCGAACGCGCGCGCGAAGGGGTTGCGCTGATCGTCACCGGCGGCGTAGCGCCCAATGCGCAGGGCGTTACCATGAAGCATGGCGCGATGCTCACCTCGCCTGACCAGTGCGGCTGGCACCGCCAGATTACTGACGCCGTACATGCGCAAGGCGGCAAAATCGCCCTGCAGATCCTGCATACCGGCCGCTACAGCTATCAAAAAGATCTGGTCGCGCCCTCAGGGATCCAGGCGCCCATTAACCCTTTTCTGCCGCAGGAGATGGATGAGCAGGCGATCCTGCAAACCATCAGCGACTTCGCCCGCTGCGCGCGGCTGGCCCAGCTCTCAGGCTATGACGGCGTGGAGATCATGGGCTCTGAAGGCTATCTGATTAACCAGTTTTTAGCGCCGCGCACCAACCAGCGCAGCGACCGCTGGGGCGGCGACGCGCAGCGCCGTCAGGCGTTCGCCCTCTCCGTTACCCGCGCGATACGCGACGCCGTGGGCCGCGACTTTATTGTGATTTTTCGCCTGTCGATGCTGGATCTGGTTGAAGATGGCAGCTCGCTGGCAGAGACGCTGGCGCTGGCAGCGGAGCTGGAGAAGTGCGGCGTTACCCTGTTCAATACCGGCATTGGCTGGCACGAAGCGCGCGTTCCCACCATCGCCACCTCAGTGCCGCGCGCGGCCTTCGCCTCGGCGGCGCAGCGTTTGCGCCAGCATGTCTCAACGCCAGTGATCGCCACCAACCGCATCAACCACCCGCAGGTCGCCGAGCAGCTGTTGCAGAGCGGCTGTGCCGATATGGTGTCGCTGGCGCGTCCGTTTCTGGCCGATGCCGCCTTCGTCAGTAAGTCCGCGCGCGGCGCGGCGGAGAGCATCAATACCTGTATCGCCTGCAACCAGGCCTGTCTCGACCAGATTTTTGTCGGCAAGATTACCTCCTGCCTGGTGAACCCGCGCGCCTGCCATGAAACGCTGATGCCGGTTACGCCCTGCGCCACGCAGAAGCAGATCGCTGTAGTGGGCGCGGGTCCAGCGGGGATGGCCTTCGCGCTGCAGGCGGCGCAGCGCGGTCATCGCGTGCGTCTCTATGAGGCCGCGGCAGAGATTGGCGGCCAGTTTAATATCGCGCGCCAGATCCCCGGCAAAGCTGAGTTCAGCGAAACCCTGCGCTATTTCACCCACCAGCTCGCCGCCGCTGGCGTCGAGGTGCGTACCGGCTATCGCGCGACGGCGGAGAGCCTGCAGGATGCCGACGAAATAGTGCTGGCGACCGGCATCCAGCCGCGCACGCCGGATATTCCGGGTATCGATCACCCCAGCGTACTCAGCTACCTTGAGGTGCTGCGCGACAAAAAACCGGTAGGCCAACGCGTCGCCATTATTGGCGCGGGCGGCATCGGCTTCGATACCGCCATGTATCTCTCTCAGCCGGCGGAGCAGCAGACGACTGAAACCTTTTGCCGCGAATGGGGCATCGACCTGACGCTGACGCAGCGCGGCGGCCTGCAGCCTGCGCACCCCCTGCCCGCTGCGCGCGCTATCTGGCTGTTGCAGCGTAAACCGGGCAAGCCGGGCGCGGGGCTGGGTAAAACCACTGGCTGGATCCATCGCGCCACGCTGCAGGCGCGCGGCGTGCACATGTGGGGCGGCGTAGAGTATCTGGCGATTGATGATGAGGGATTACACCTGCGCCGCGACGGCGCGGTGGTATGCGTGCCGGTGGATAGCGTCGTTATCTGCGCCGGCCAGGAGCCGCAGCGCGAGCTGGAAGCCGCGCTGCGCGCGCGCGGCAAAGCCGTTCACCTTATCGGCGGCGCCGACGTGGCGCTGGAGCTGGACGCGCGCCGGGCAATCGCCCAGGCCGTACAGCTGGCGCTGACTATCTGATCAGCGCATCTTTACCGCGCGCAGCACCACGAACTTCTGGTTCGACGCCACCAGCGTGCAGTTGCCGAACAGCTTTTTCAGCTTGTGATGATAGTCGAGGTGGCGGTTGCCGACGATGCGCAGCTCGCCGCCATACTGCAGGCAGCGTTTGGCGTCACGGAACATCTGCCATGCCAGATGATCGGTTACGGCGTGCTGCTGGTGGAAAGGCGGATTGCAGAGCACCGCGTGCAGGCGGTCTGAAGGGTAGCCGCTCAGCACGTTGTTGACGCGAAACACGCAGCGCGTCAGGTCCTGCGGACGGTTCACCTCAACGTTAAGCTGGCTCGACGCCACCGCCATAAAGGACTCGTCGAGAAAATGCACTTCAGCCTGCGGATTGCTTTCCAGCGCCATCAGGCCGATCACGCCGTTGCCGCAGCCGAGATCGACAATCTCGCCCTCGATATTTTCCGGCAGGTGCTGCATAAAGAAGCGCGCGCCGATATCCAGCGACGTGCGGGAGAAGACGTTGGCGTGGTTGTGGATCTGATAGGGCGTCTCATCCAGCGGCCAGACGGTGGTCGCCGCCTGCGGCGCCAGCGCGGGCGCGCTGAAGTGGGTATAAATCAGACGCGCCTTTTTCCACGCCAGCGAGGTGCGGGTTTCGCCGAGGATCTTCTCGAACAGCTGCAGCGTGGAGTTATGGATCTCTTTAGCGCGCGCCGCCGCCAGGATCACCGTATCGGCGGTCACGACCTCTCGCAGAGCGCGCAGCTGCTGCTCCAGCAGCGCCAGGGTTTTCGGCACCTTAATCAGCACAGCGGCAGGTGCGGCGGGCAGCGCATCGAGGCTGCTGAGAAAATGCACCTCGCCGTCGTCAAGCGCGTTAAGGCGCAGGTTTTGCCGCGTCGCCTGCTGGCTGAGCCAGGAGTCGCTGACGTGCCAGACCGGACGCGGATTAAGCGCGCAGGTGAGCGCGCCGAAGCTGTCATTGAACACCAGGAGCGGCCCTTCCGGCAGCGACTGCTGCAGCAGATATTCATCCGCCGCGTCCCACGCCTGAAGCGGACTCTCTTCACGCATTTGCGGGAAACGATGCAGGATCAGGGTGCGATCGACTAGTTCAAGTTGGCTCATGAATTCTCCGGCTGGTACAATCTGGCTGTTTTACGCCCCAAAAGGGGGGCGCAGTATACTGTCTTTCGCCGGGAATCCCTAATGTCCTCACTTATCTATCTGCAGGGTTATCCTGAGAACATCCTTCAGCAGGTTCAGACGCTGATCGACCATGAAAAGCTTGGCGCTTTTTTGCAGCAGCGCTATCCCGACACGCACGATATCGTCAGCGATAAAGCGTTATATGACTATACCCAGGCGCTGAAGAATCGCTTTATGCGTAACGCTCCGCCAATCAGTAAAGTGATCTGGGATAATAAAATCAAGGTCATGAAACATGCGCTGGGCCTGCATACGGCGGTGTCGCGCGTCCAGGGCGGCAACCTCAAAGCCAAGGCGGAGATCCGCGTCTCCACCTTTTTCCGCCTCGCGCCGGAGCCTTTTTTGCGCATGATCGTGGTGCATGAGCTGGCGCACCTGAAAGAGAAGGATCACGACAAGGCTTTCTATCAGCTCTGTTGCCATATGGAGCCGAACTACCATCAGCTGGAGTTCGACGCCCGGCTCTGGATGACGGATCAGGCGATGCGCGGCAACGCGGCCTAGAGAAACTCCTGCGCTTTCTGGATCAGGCTGGTTTTGGTCAGCGCACCGAGAAAGCGTCTCTCCTGCGGATTGTTGAGCACCGGCAGCCGCTCCAGCGTTACGCGGGCGAACGCCTCCCATCCCTCGCGCATGCTTTGATTCTGGTAGACGACGGGAAAGTTGTCGTCCATAACCGTGGCGACCGGCGAATTCAGCGTGATCTCCTGCGCCAGCACCTTACGCGCGATGTCGTGAATTGAGACTACGCCGAGAAAGGCGCCCGCCGCGTTGATGACGTAGACGTAGCGCTCGCGCTTCAGCGAGCTGACCGCCAGCGCCTGGCCGACCGACTCCTGCGGCTGCAGCGCCGCGCCGGGAATAATCAGCTCCGCCACGCGCATATTGTCGAAGTCATATTTGGCTTCTGAGCGGTTAAAGTGGTTGCCGACCACCGGATAGGTGCTGGCGGACTGCAGGCGATAGACCACCATCGAGGCGAGTACGGCGGCGATCATCACTGGAAAGAGCAGCGTACTGTTAAGGGTCATTTCCAGCACCATCAGGATCGCCATCAGCGGTGCCTGGCTGACGGCAGCCAGTACCGCGGCCATGCCGATGGCGGCATAGAGCAGCACGTTACCGAGCGGCAGATGGAGCGCCGCCCCCAGCGTCGCCAGCGCCACGCCGAGCAGCGCGCCGATCAACAGCGATGGCGTAAAGAGCCCGCCCACCGCGTTGGAGCCGACCGACAGCGTCGTCGCCAGCGTCTTCAGCACCAGCAGCAACAGCAAACCCGGCAGCAGATAGTCGCCCGCCATAATTTTAACGATCACTTCGTAGCCGTTGCCGAGAATATCGGTAGAGATAAGCGCCAGCACGCCCACCGCCAGCCCGCCCGCGCCCAGCCGTAGCGGCAGCGAACGAATATGGCTGAACAGCGCCTTGCTGCGTGCGATAAGCTTAATCAGCAGCCAGCCCGCCAGCCCGGCAATCAGGCCAATCACCACTGTTACCATCAGGCTGCTGACGTCCATCTGAAAGCTGGCGTCCGCCAGCGGATAGAGCGCGTTACGGAATCCCAGCGACCACATGGTCATTACGGCAACAGACGAGGCGATGACCAGCGGGATCAGGCGCTGCAGCGCCGAGATGCCGAAGGCGATCTCGGCGACGAAAATTGCCGACGCCAGCGGCGCATGGTAGACCGACGAGAGTCCGGCGGCGGCGGCCATCGCCACCACATCGCTGTTTTTCAGATTCAGCGAGGCGGGCATCCAGCGCCCCATCACGCTGCCGCACAGCGCGGAGAGCTGCACCATCGGCCCCTCTTTACCGATCGAGGCGCCCGAACCGATGCTGGCTATCGAAGAGAGCGCGCGGAACAGCGAGGTGCGGGTCGGCACCGCGTCGAGCCTTGCGTTAATCACCTCAAGGTAGTCAGTCTTTACCGTCTGCTGCTGTTCGATGCTCACCGCATAACGCAGGAAAAATCCCGCCAGCACGCCGCCCGCCCCCACCAGCAGCGGCCAGAAGATCCACGGCCAGACGTGCATCGCCACGGTGATCTCATTGTCGCTGCTGAACAGCAGACGGTTAATCAGTTCAATGATGCCGCGAAACGCCAGCGTCACCAGCGACGCCGCCAGGCCTACCGGGATCGCGACCATCAGCGTGGTCCAGTTCAGTGCGTGTTTACTTCCTTTCAAGCGCTTTCTCCACTTTTTTCAGCCCGTCGCCGTTGCGTCATCACTATATTGGAAGGCGGATCGCAGGATCAAATTCCCTTTCTTTCCGACGCTTGCGCCCGGTCTGCGGCGTGCTACTCTGCCGCTATTTGCCGCAGGAGAGCCAACGTGATCCGTTTTGCTATTGTGGGAACCAACTGGATAACGCGCCAGTTTATCGATGCCGCGCACGAAACCGGCCATATGCGCCTGAACGCCATCTTTTCGCGTACGCAGCAGCAGGCGGAACGCTTCGCCGAAGCCTGTCCCTGCTCGCATCTCTTTACCTCGCTGGAGGCGCTGGCCGCCAGCGATCTTATCGACGCGGTTTACCTGGCTAGCCCGAACGCCCTGCACTGCGAGCAGGCGCTGCTGTTTATGGCTCATGGCAAACATGTTATCTGCGAAAAGCCGCTCGCCTCTAACCTGCGCGAAGTGGAGCAGATGATCGCCTGCGCCCGACAGCATCAGGTGGTCTTGTTTGAAGCGTTTAAAACCGCCAGCCTGCCCAATTTCGCGCAGCTACAGCAGGCGCTGCCCGCTATCGGCCCGCTGCGCAAGGCGCTGTTCAGCTACTGCCAGTACTCGTCGCGCTATCAGCGCTACCTCGACGGTGAAAATCCCAATACCTTTAATCCGCGCTGGTCGAACGGCTCGATAATGGATATCGGCTACTACTGCCTGGCGACGGCGGTGGCGCTGTGGGGCGCGCCGCAGGCGGTAAAAGCCAGCGCCGCGCTGCTGGCCAGCGGCGTTGACGGCCACGGCAGCGTGCTGCTCGACTATGGCGACTTTGACGTCACGCTGCTGCACTCCAAAGTCAGCGACTCGCGTATTCCCAGCGAAATTCAGGGCGAGGCTGGCTCGCTGCTGATCGAAAAGCTGTCAGAGATGCAGTCGGTTAGCCTGGTGCCGCGCCAGACCGCCGCGCAGCCGCAGGATCTCAGCCAGCCGCAGCATATCAATACCATGCTCTATGAAGCCCAGACCTTTGTGCAGCTGGTGCGGCAGCGCCGCGTCGATCATCCCGGGCTGGAAACATCGCGCATCACCGCCGCGCTGCTGACCGAGATACGCCGCCAGACCGGCGTGGTTTTCCCCGCTGACGACCATGCTGTGTAAATATGTCTAAATATTAATGGCTCGCTATTGCCTCTTGCAGGGTCAGCGCCTATCTTAACTGCCAGCAAAGGGGAGTAACTTGTAAGCTGAACGATCGTCATTACGATGCGCAAGCATCCGGTCGTCAGGCAACCCGGAATCTGGTTCTGCGTTGTAAGTGAGACCTTGCCGGAAGGCAAGGTTTGCTTACATCCCTGTAAAGCGGCTGATGTCTTCTGACTTCAGCCGTTTTTTATTTCAGGGCAGGAAAAGTTATGCAGACGGTAGGAACGCCTCTTCTCTGGGGCAGCTTTGCGGTGGTGGTGCTCATCATGCTGGCGATCGATCTCTTTTTACAGGGACGGCGCGGCGCGCAGACCATGAGTTTTAAACAGGCGGCGGTCTGGTCGCTGATTTGGGTATCGGTGTCGCTGCTGTTCAGCGCCGCCTTCTGGTGGTATCTCGAGGGCAGCGCCGGTCGGGAAGTCGCCACGACGCAGACGCTGGCGTTTTTAACCGGCTATGTGCTGGAGAAGGCGCTGGCGGTCGATAATGTCTTTGTCTGGCTGATGCTCTTCAGCTACTTCTCGATCCCCGCCGCGCTGCAGCGCCGCGTGCTGATTTACGGCGTGTTGGGCGCGATTGTGCTGCGCACGATTATGATCTTTGCGGGCAGCTGGCTGGTAACGCAGTTTAGCTGGATCCTCTATCTGTTCGGCGCCTTCCTGCTGCTGACCGGACTGAAGATGGCCTTCTCCAGAGAAGAAGATGAAAACGCGGTGGGCGACAAGCCGGTGGTACGCTGGCTGCGTAAACATCTGCGCATGACTGACGCGCTGGAGGGGGAGAAATTTTTTACCCGTAAGAATGGCGTGCTGTTTGCGACGCCGCTGCTGCTGGTGCTGATTATGGTGGAGCTGAGCGACGTAATCTTCGCGGTTGACAGCATTCCGGCGATTTTCGCCGTAACCACCGATCCCTTTATCGTGCTGACCTCTAACCTGTTCGCCATTCTCGGCCTGCGCGCCATGTACTTTCTGCTGGCTAACGTCGCCGAGCGCTTCTCCATGCTTAAGTATGGCCTGGCGATCGTGCTGGTCTTTATCGGTATCAAGATGCTCATCGTCGAGTTCTACCATATTCCGGTGGCGATCTCGCTGGGCGTGGTCGGCGCCATCCTCGGTTCAACCCTGTTGATTAACGCCTGGGTGAATCGCAAAAGCGACCAAAAACAGCGCTCGCAATAATCCGCTACAGGGGCAGGTAATGCCCCTGTTTTATTTTGCCAGTCACTGGTGCGACATTTCATCGCTCTGTCACACTTCCTTCATCCAGCATAATAGAAATCCGATCCCCCTCGCACAGACAGAATTATCTCTTTCCTCGCCCGCTCTTTTCCTTATACTCCGCCGGGCAAACCGCTTCAGGCGCGTTAATCGACGCCCTCTGAAGCCACATCCCGCTACAACCTAAAGAACAATTATGCAGAACTCTCTTTCCGGTCGTCTGGGCGCGTTACTCGCAGGAAGCCTGGTAAAACAAATCATGGTAGGGCTGGTGGCCGGCGTGGCGCTGGCCTGGGTCTCGAAGGATGCCGCGCTGGCCGTCGGCCTGCTGGGCGAACTCTTCGTCAGCGGGCTGAAAGCCGTTGCGCCGCTGCTGGTACTGGTGCTGGTGATCGCTTCTATCGCCAGCCATCAACAGGGCCAGAAGACCAATATCAAACCTATTATCGCGCTCTATCTGTTAAGCACCTTTTTCGCCGCGGCGATCGCGGTGATGTTGAGCCATCTGATGCCGCAGACGCTGACGCTAGCGGTCGGCAAAACTGAAATTACGCCGCCGTCGGGCATAACCGAGGTGCTGCGCGGCCTGCTGATGAATATGGTGGCAAACCCGATTACCGCGCTGATGGAAGCAAACTACATCGGTATTCTGGTGTGGGCGATCGGCCTTGGCCTGGCGTTCCGTCACAGCTCGCCCGGCACCCGCGCCCTGCTTAACGATGTCTCACATGCGGTGACCTGGCTGGTGCGCTGCGTAATTCGCTGCGCGCCGGTCGGTATTTTCGGTCTGGTGGCGTCGATTCTGGCCTCTACCGGCTTTGGCGCGCTGTGGCAGTATGCGCATCTGCTGGGGCTGCTGCTGGGCTGTATGGCGTTAATGGCGCTGGTGGTCAACCCGCTGCTGGTCTACAGCAAGATCCGCCGCAACCCCTATCCGCTGGTCTTTACCTGCCTGCGCGAAAGCGGCGTGACCGCCTTCTTTACCCGCAGTTCGGCAGCCAATATTCCGGTGAATATGGCACTGGCGAAACGCCTCAATCTGGATGAGGATACCTATTCGGTCTCTATTCCGCTGGGGGCGACTATCAGTATGGCGGGCGCATCCATCACCATTACCGTGTTGACGCTGGCGGCGGTGCATACGCTGGGTATTCAGGTTGACGTGTCGACCGCGATTCTGCTGAGCCTGGTGGCGTCGCTGTGCGCCTGCGGCGCGTCGGGCGTAGCGGGCGGTTCGCTGCTGCTGATCCCGGTCGCCTGTAATATGTTCGGCATCCCCAATGAGCTGGCGATGCAGGTGGTGGCAGCCGGTTTTATTATCAGCGTGCTGCAGGACTCCGCCGAAACGGCGCTGAACTCCTCTACCGATATTCTGTTTACCGCCGCGGTTTGTCAGGCTGAAGCCGAGCGCGAAGCCAGCCGGGCTTGATCTTGCAGACAGCTCAGTAGCTTGAAGAGCGGGTGGCAGGGTACGAAGAGTAAAGCGTCCCGCCTCAGGGAAGAGGCGGGCCGAGCTGGCAGGGATGCCGCTTTTTGCGTCTTTGCGATCGAGCCATCTCATCCGCGCAGGCTCGTTGTCACAGTCCAGTATCACTCTCTTTTAGCCGTATGCTGTCGCGGGAAGCATGGACCGATCGCAAAGTCGCTTTACGCATCCCTGCTCGCTCGGCCCGCGCCGTCCATGGCGCGGGACGCTTTGCTCCTCGTTCCATGCCACCCGCTCCCCGTACTTTCACGCCGTCTGAAACAGCGACATTAGCCTCTCTGTCGATTAGCCGATTTACAGCGTCACGCCGCTTTTAAAAATCGCCAGCTCGCGAAAATCGTTCTTCTCGTTGTTGGTCAGCTTGCCGCTGGCGATCGCCACGATGGTGTCGACGAAATCCTCCAGCAGCGCATCCATGCTCATCCCTTCCAGCAAACGGCCAGCGTTAAAGTCAATCCAGTGCGGCTTCTTCTCCGCCAGCGGCGAGTTGGTCGCCAGCTTCACCGTCGGCACAAAGCCGCCGTAAGGGGTGCCGCGTCCGGTGCTGAACAGCACCATATGACAGCCCGCCCCGGCCAGCGCGCTGGTGGCGACCGCATCGTTGCCAGGGGCGCTCAGCAGATTCAGCCCCGGCGTTTTCAGCCGCTCGCCATACTTCAGCACGTCCACCACCTGGCTGGAGCCCGCTTTCTGGGTGCAGCCCAGCGATTTCTCCTCCAGCGTGGTAATACCGCCCGCCTTGTTGCCCGGCGAGGGATTCTCGTAAATCGGCTGCTGATGGTCGATGAAGTAGCGCTTGAAATCGTTAATCATCGCCACGGTTTTCTCGAAGGTCGATTCGTCGCGACAGCGGCTCATCAGAATACGCTCCGCGCCGAACATCTCCGGCACCTCGGTCAGCACCGTGGTGCCGCCGTTAGCGATCATCTGATCGGAGAAGCGCCCCAGCAGCGGATTGGCGGTAATGCCGGAAAAACCGTCGGAGCCGCCGCACTCCAGGCCGAACTTCAGCTCGCTTAGCTTGCCCGGCTGGCGTTTGTCGTGGCGCATCACCTCATACAGGGCATGCAGACGCTCCAGACCCGCCTCTACTTCATCGTCGTGCTGCTGGCACACCATAAACTGAATGCGTTCGCTCTCCGGCAGGCCCAGCGTCTCGCGGAAGGCATCGACCTGGTTGTTCTCACAGCCGAGGCCGATAACCAGCACCGCGCCAGCGTTGGGATGGCGCACCATATTTTGCAGCATGGTGCGGGTATTCTCATGATCCTGCCCCAGCTGCGAACAGCCGAAGGTGTGGCTAAACAGAAACGCGCCGTCGGTACCCGCCGCGTTGTCGGTCTCTTTAAGAAAGCGCTGCAGGATCTGACGCGCAATGCCGTTGACGCAGCCGACGGTCGGCAGGATCCACAGCTCATTGCGGATCCCGACGTCGCCGTTGGCGCGGCGATAGATCTGCACCTCGCGATCCCCAGGCTGCGGCGGCACCTCAACAAACTCCGGCTGATAGTCGTACTCATCCAGATCGCTCAGGTTAGTGCGCGCGTTACTGGAGTGGATCACCTCGCCGGCGGCGATCGGCTGCGTGGCGTGGGCAATCGGCAACCCGTACTTAACCACCAGTTCGCCCTCGGCGATGGGCCGCAGCGCGAACTTATGGCCGCGCGTAACGGCCTGCTGTAGCTGCACTGCCGTCTGATGCAGGTCGATAGTCTGCCCCGCCTCTAAGTCGCGCAGCGCTACCGCGACGTTATCCTGAGAGTGAATCTTAATCGCGTCTTGCATAGCATTATCCCAGTGTGCTCAACGCCTCACGCATGCCGTGGACGATGATATTTTGCAGGTGTCGGCTGACCTCGGCCGCCAGCTGTGGCTGCCGGGTCAAATCTTCGCCCCAGTGCTGCGCGTCGCTTAACACCTCGCGCACCAGCTGTTCCGGGGAAATCTGGTCGTTATTGAGTGCCTGCCAGTTTTTTTCAAAGCGCGCCAGCCAGTGCGCGTCATCCTGTAGCGGCCAGCTTTTCTCCGCCGACGCGCCGCGATAAAAGGCGATCAGCGCCGCCAGCGCGAAGGTCAGACGCGGCGGCCAGACGCCGCTTTGCGCGTGTGACGCCAGCAGCGGCGTCAGCAGCCGGGTGCGGAACTTGGTCATGCCGTTCAGCGCGATGGAGAGCAGCGCATGGCGGATAAAGGGATTGCGGAAGCGCCGCTCTACCGCATCGGCGAAGGCGAGCAGCTCGCTGCGCGGCAAATCCAGCGTAGGAATGATCTCCTCACGCAGCAGACGATCGACAAAGCCAGAGATAGCCGGATCCGCCATTGCTTCGCCAACGCTCTCCAGTCCAGCCTGGAACGCCACCGGCACCATGGCGGTATGCGCGCCGTTGAGGATCGCCACTTTCTGCGCCTTCCACGGCGCGATATCCTCGACCAGCCGCACCTGCGGCGCCAGCGCATCCAGCTTCAGCTCGTCGAACAGCGCGCGCGGCCCCTGCAGAATGAACTGGTAATACACCTCGCCCGCCACCAGAAAACGATCCTCGTAGCCCAGCTGAGCGGCGAGCGCCTCGCTCTCCTGCGGGAAACCGGTCACGATGCGGTCCACCAGCGTGTTGTAGAACATGCAGTGCTGCGTTACCCAGGCGGTAAAACTTTCCGGCAGCTGCCAGTGTCGCGCATAGCGCAGCACCAGATCGCGCAGGGCGTCGCCGTTATGGTCGATTAGCTCGCAGGGTACAATCAGCCAGCCTTTGTCGCTGGCCCCACTGAAGTGCTCGAAGCGCGCCCATAGCAGCTGCGTCAGCTTGCCGGGAAAGCTGGAGGCGGGCGCATCCATCAGGCGATCGCTCTCGGCAAAGGCGATGCCCGCTTCGGTGGTGTTAGAGAAGACGAACCGCATCTGCGGCGCGCGCGCCAGCGCCAGAAAGTCGTCATGCTGGAGATAAGGCTGGATCTCGCGATTCAGACTGCGGATCAGGCGCGTTTCGCTGACGCGCTCGCCCTGCTCGTTCAGACCGCGGATCAGCGTGGTATAAAGGCCATCCTGCTGGTTCAGGCTGTCGCTGACGACGCGGTTGCGCGGCCGTACCACCACGATGCCCGCGTCGGTGCCCTGATGCTGGTTCAGCCAGTCGAGCTGCCAGTCGATAAAGGCGCGCAGAAAATTGCCCTCGCCGAACTGGATGACGCGCTCGCTGTAGATCGCGCCGGGAAAATCGTGGCGATTTAGCCGCTGCATTATCAGGCTCCCAGCTCTATGCCAAAGTAGTCGCGCGCGTTGTTAAAGCAGATGTTTTGCACCATCTGGCCCAGCAGCGCCTCGTCGCCCGGCGCTTCGCCGTTTTCTACCCAGCGGCCAATCATCTGGCACAGCAGGCGACGGAAATATTCGTGACGGGTATAGGAGAGGAAGCTGCGGCTGTCGGTCAGCATGCCGACAAAGCGGCTGAGCAGGCCAATCTGCGCCAGCTGCGTCATCTGGCGCTGCATGCCGTCGAGCTGATCGTTGAACCACCAGGCGGAGCCGAACTGCATTTTGCCCGCTTCGCCCTCTCCCTGAAAATTGCCCGCCATGGTCGCCAGCACCTCGTTGTCGCGCGGGTTCAGGCAGTAGAGAATGGTTTTCGGCAGCGCGTTATGCAGGTTCTGCGCGCCCAGCAGCTTCGCCAGCGGTTCCGCCAGCGGCCGGTCGTTAATTGAGTCGAAGCCGACGTCCGGGCCCAGCAGTTCAAACTGGCGGCGGTTGGTGTTGCGCAGCGCGCCGATATGGTACTGCTGCACCCAGCCGCGACGCGCATATTCGCCGCCCAGCCACACCAGGACCGCAGTTTTAAACTGCGCGATCGCCTGCGCGTCCGGCGCGTTGCCTGCGCGGCGAGCGGCCAGAATGGCGTCCAGCGTCGCGTCGTCAGCTTCGGCGTAGAGCACGACGTCAAGCGCGTGGTCTGAAACCTTACAGCCGTGATCGGCGAAATAGTCGAGGCGTTTGCTCAGCGCGCTGCGCAGATCGTCAAAGCGGCGCACGCTGATGTCGGTCAGCGACTCCAGCTTTTCGATCCATGCCAGGAAGCCTTCCGCCTCAATGTTAAAGGCTTTGTCGGGACGCCAGCTCGGCAGCACCTTGACGCTGAAGCTGTCATCCTGCGCCAGCGCGCGGTGGTGCTGCAGGTCATCCAGCGGATCGTCGGTGGTGCCGACCATCTTCACGTTCATCTGCTGCATAATGCCGCGCGCGGTAAAGTCATCCTGCGCCAGCAGCGCGTTGCAGCGCTCCCAGATATCGTCAGCGGTTTTTTCAGAGAGCAAGGTATCGGTAATGCCGAAAGGACGACGCAGTTCAAGGTGCGTCCAGTGATAGAGCGGATTGCCGATAGTGTGCGGTACGGTGCGCGCCCAGGCGTCGAATTTTTCGCGGTCGCTGGCGTCGCCGGTGCAGAAGGCTTCCGGTACGCCGTTAGCGCGCATAGCGCGCCACTTGTAGTGATCGCCCTTCAGCCAGATGTCATAGAGGTTGGCAAAGCGGTAATTTTCGGCAATCTGCTGCGGCGGAAGATGGCAGTGATAGTCGAAAATCGGCTGATCCTTTGCATAGTCATGGTAAAGGCGACGAGCAAATTCGGTATCCAGCAAAAAATCCTCGGTCATAAAACGCGACATACTTGCTTCCTCTTGATAGAGCCTTAATGCGCTCAAAGTTATCATACCAATTTTGGTCAGCTACAGAATTCTTTGAGATCTCGCTCACATAAATAGCAGCAATGCCCTGCCCTCATGGACGTTTTTGCTCTCTGTAGCGTGCTAAATGGCTGTCCTGACGCAGATTTAAAGTATCCCATATTGCAAAAGGGGCTTTTGTGATGGCTCTCAACTTTTAAAGTTGTATAACAAGTTACGCTCTCGACCCGTAAAGGCAAGGTAAACACAAGGCCGCATTCGCGTGGCCTGCGGGCGTGAGGTCAGTCGAATCACGGTTGTCCCGCTCCAGATAACAACAGCGGCAAGACCGCAGACAGAACACTGGAAGAGGTAAATGATGCGTAAGATTAAAGGGCTACGCTGGTATATGATCGGGCTGGTGACGCTGGGCACCGTGCTGGGTTATCTCACCCGTAATACCATCGCCGTCGCCGCGCCGACGCTCCAAACCGATTTACATATCACCACCCAACAGTACTCCTACATCGTGGCGGCATACTCGGCCTGCTATACCGTTATGCAGCCGGTCGCAGGCTATGTGCTCGATTTGCTCGGCACTAAAGTCGGCTACGCCGTATTTGCCGTACTCTGGGCGATTTTCTGCGCCGCGACGGCGATGGCGGGCAGCTGGGGTGGTTTTGCGCTGGCGCGCGGTGCAGTGGGCGCGGCAGAAGCGGCGATGATCCCGGCGGGCCTGAAAGCGAGCAGCGAGTGGTTCCCGGCTAAAGAGCGCTCCGTCGCCGTGGGCTACTTCAACGTTGGCTCCTCGATTGGCGCTATGCTGGCGCCGCCGCTGGTGGTGTGGGCGATTGTGGCGCACAGCTGGCAGATGGCGTTTATCATCACTGGCGTGCTGAGCCTGGTCTGGGCGCTCTGCTGGCTGATTTTCTATAAGCATCCCAAACAGCAAACCAAACTCAGCGACGAAGAGCGTCAGTA
>NZ_DJDN01000010.1:171685-258805 GCF_002431095.1 Pantoea sp. UBA5923
GACGAAGAGCGTCAGTACATTATTTCCGGCCAGGAAGCGCAGCATCAGACCGGCAACACCAAAAAAATGTCGGCTCGTCAGATCCTGCGCAACCGCCAGTTCTGGGGCATCGCGCTGCCGCGCTTCCTGGCGGAACCCGCCTGGGGCACCTTTAACGCCTGGATCCCGCTGTTTATGTTCAAGGTGTATGGCTTCAACCTGAAAGAGATTGCGCTGTTCGCCTGGATGCCGATGCTGTTCGCCGATCTCGGCTGCATCCTTGGCGGTTATCTGCCGCCGCTGTTTCAGCGCTGGTTCGGCGTTAACCTGATCGTTTCGCGCAAGCTGGTGGTGACCATGGGCGCGGTGCTGATGATTGGCCCCGGCACTATCGGCCTCTTCACCAGCCCCTATGTCGCTATCGCGCTGCTCTGCGTCGGCGGCTTTGCCCATCAGGCGCTCTCCGGCGCGCTGATTACGCTCTCTTCCGACGTCTTCGGCCGTAACGAAGTCGCTACCGCCAACGGTCTGACCGGCATGGCGGCATGGACAGCCAGCACTATGTTTGCGCTGGTGGTCGGCGCGCTGGCCGATACGCTGGGCTTCAGCCCGCTGTTCGCCGCGCTGGCGGTGTTCGATCTGTTAGGCGCCGTGGTGATCTGGACGGTATTGCGCAATAAGCCTGTCTCTGAGCTGGAGAACGAGGTGGTGCCGCCGCAGGGAGCAACCGTACGCGGCTGAGGCTGCCAGTTGCTGACCCGCCCGCCAGGCGGGAAAACAAGCGTCCCGCGTCATAATGGCGCGGGACCTTTTATTTAGCGGCCGCAAAGTGGTATAACAACTTTATTTGCGACACGGGAATACGCTATGGAACTGACCGAACCTCGTCGACTTTACCAACAGCTCGCCAGCGATCTGAAAAGCCGTATCGAAACAGGCATTTATCCTGTAGGCGATAAGCTGCCCGCCGAACGCCTGATCGCAGAAGAGATGAACGTCAGCCGCACAGTGGTGCGCGAAGCGATTATCATGCTGGAGGTGGAAGGCTACGTCGAGGTGCGCAAAGGTTCCGGTATTCACGTTATAGCCAGCCAGCAGCAAAACCGCGTGATGACCTCAAGCCAGCTCGAATTCGCCACCTTTGGCCCCTTCGAGCTGCTGCAGGCGCGCCAGCTGATTGAGAGCAACGTCGCCGAGTTCGCGGCGACGCAGGTGACGCGCCAGGACATTATCGAGCTGATGGCGATTCAGGAAAAAGCGCGTCAGGAAGATCACTTCCGCGACTCTCAGTGGGACATGCAGTTTCACGTGCGCATTGCGCAATCCACCCAAAACAGCGCGCTGGCGGCCATTGTCGAAAAGATGTGGCTGCATCGCCTGCACAACCCCTACTGGCTTAAGCTCCACGAGCATATCGACCAGCGCAGCATTCTCAGCTGGTGTGACGACCACGATCAGATCCTCAAGGCGCTGATGCGCAAAGATCCCGCCGCCAGTAAACTGGCGATGTGGCAACATCTGGAAAATACTAAACAGATGCTGTTCAACGCGACCGCCGATGATTTTGAATTTAATGTGGATCGTTATATGTTTGCCGAGAATCCCGTCATCCTGCCGGATGGTTCTAGCCATTCACATTGATTCTGCTGCGTTTTCGCGCAGGAAAGTCAGTTAATCTGCAATAGTGTCAGGTCGTGTAAAGCTCCTTTTGACGGGCCTTGTCAAAAGGTAAAACTCCTGTGCGACAGACACATCCCCCTGTCTCAGCCCTGTAGTTTTTGTTACAGTTAGCGCCCCTTTTTTACCCTTTGCGACAGGGTTTAAAAATTCGCTGGTTAAACAATCTGTTCTGGAAGGATCCGGAAAACTCTGCCCAGACTGTGCTCCTAAAACAGATAACCAAACGCCGGTCTGCGCTTATGTCCTTTGAGACGCGTTAAACAATGATGTTCAGGAATGATTGATGGATATTTTGCATGCGTTGCTGCAGGCCTTGTGGCAACAGGATTACGAAACCCTTTCCGATCCGACGCTGGTATGGGCCATTTACGGCGTGCTGTTCATGATCCTCTTTCTGGAGAATGGCCTGTTGCCCGCCGCATTTTTGCCGGGCGATAGCCTGTTGATTCTGGTAGGCGTGCTGATCGCCAAAGGCACCATGAGCTTCCCGCTGACGATTCTGGTGCTGACGACCGGCGCCAGCCTCGGCTGCTGGGTCAGCTATATTCAGGGCCGCTGGCTCGGCAATACGCCGACGGTACAGAAGTGGCTCTCTCACCTTCCCGCCCAGTATCACGCTCGCGCGCACAGCCTGTTTCATCGCCACGGCCTGTCAGCACTGCTGATTGGCCGCTTTATCGCCTTCGTGCGCACCCTGTTGCCGACCATTGCCGGTCTTTCCGGCCTGGATAACGCCCGCTTTCAGTTTTTTAACTGGGTCAGCGCGCTGCTCTGGGTAGTCATCCTTACCGTACTCGGCTTTGCGCTGGGCAAAACGCCAATCTTCCGTCGCTATGAAGATGAAATGATGTTCTGCCTGATGCTGCTGCCGCTGGTGCTGCTGATTGTCGGCCTGGTTGGCTCGCTGGTGGTGCTGTGGCGCAAGCGCCAGGCGAATCAGAATGGTAAGGGCGAGTCATGAAAATTCACCGCCCCATTCCCCGCCGCATGCTGCCCTGGCTGGCGATCGCCGCGCTGCTGCTGCTGACCATCGGCCTGACGCCGATGCTGCTGCAGCATGAAAGCGTGGTGCAGATCCGCGTATCCCACGCGGGCGGCCCGCTGCCTGACGGGTTTTATCTCTATCAACAGCTGACGGCGCAGGGCATTCGCATCAAAAGCATTACCCCTTCAGGTGATGCACTGATTATTCATTTCGAAAACGAAGAGCAGAGCCTTGCCGCACAAAAAGTGCTGCGTCGTTTGCTGCCGGACGGCTTTGTCGTCGCCAGGCACCCCGATTCGGCTTCCGCCTCCTCAACCATGCTGAATATTTCCTGACCTACCGTTGCCGTCCTGCGCTGGCAGGACGGCAACAGAATAATCTGTATCCCCCCGTCTTTTTTGAACTTTTTACAGGCGCTGTCTATGCTTAGTGGATGGCTCAGCTATCTGACACGCCAGGAGATGACGCTGTCTGGTCACGGCAGGTCAGTAACAATGGAAGGTAACAAGCCTGATGAAACATCAATTACTTCTTGGCCTCGCGCTGTTTTCTCTCTCGGGTTCGCTGATGGCGGCGGAATCGCTGTGTCAGCAGAAAGAGCAGGACATTCAGCATGAAATTGCGATGGCGAAACAGCATAACAATCAGCGTCGCGTCAATGGACTGGAGCGCGCCTTAACCGAAGTACGCGCCAGCTGTAGCGACAATAAACTGAAAGCCTCTCATCAGGCGCGCATCAAGGCGCAGCGAGAAAAAGTCGCAGAGCGCGAACGCGAGCTAAAAGAAGAGCGTCAGGAGGGCGACGACAGGGAAAAAATTGCCAGACGTGAACATAAATTGGAAGAAGCCCGCCAGGATTTGAAAAAGTTACAGGCGGAGCCTTATTAATCCGGACTCAATCACTGAAGCTAAAAGGAACATTACATGTCAAAAGACACTTCATCAGAACATTTGCGTGCTGAGTTAAAAAATCTGGCGGATACGCTGGAAGAGGTGCTGAGCAGCACCACGGATAAGTCTAAAGGCGAACTGGATAAGCTGCGTCAGAAAGCGCGCGTAGCGCTCGACAGCTCACGCGAGAAGCTGGGCGATTCTGGCGAATATCTGGCGCAAACCACGCGTGAAGCCGCGCAGAAAGCAGACGGCTACGTGCGTGAAAACCCCTGGCATGGCGTTGGTATCGGTGCGGCAATTGGCGTGGCGATCGGCATCCTGATTTCACGGCGTTAATTATGGCGGATTCTCAGCAGAGCCACGGCCCCGGCAAAGGGGTCATCAACATCGGTCAGCGCATCGTCACTACGCTGGTCAGCATGGTCGAGACCCGTGTACGTCTGGCGGTGGTCGAGCTGGAAGCGGAAAAGGCCAACCTGATTCAGCTGCTGCTGATGGTTGGTCTGACTATGTTGTTTACCGCCTTCGGACTGATGAGCCTGATGGTGTTGATTATCTGGGCCGTCGACGCGCAGTATCGCCTGATGGCGATCGGCATTACGACCGGCGTACTCTTTCTTCTGGCGATTATTTTCGGCCTGTGGAGCCTGCGCAAATCGCGTCAGTCCACACTATTGCACCATACGCGCAAAGAGCTGGAGACCGATCGTCAGCTGCTGGAGGATAACCGCGCATGAGCAGCAAACAGGAACGTGAAGCGCGCATCCATGCGCTGTTGAGCGATATACAACAGCAGCGGCTCGACCTGAGCGCAAGCCGCCGTGATTTTCTGCAAAGCACCGCGCAGTATGACCGCGGCTGGCTGACGTTCCTCAGCATGCGGCGCTATCTGGCTATCGGCAGCAGCGCGCTGGCTATCTGGTCGGTGCGCAGCCCGAATAAATTTATGCGCCTGCTCAAGCGCGGATTTGGCGTCTGGAGCACCTGGCGCATGCTGAAAGCGGCCCTGCCGCAGCGCTAATTTTTCTCTCTCTGTAGCCGGTGCGAAAACGCCGGCTTTTCTTTATCAGATTTCCTGAACAACACCTACAGAATATCTCGCTTACAACCTTTTCACTCCGCGACTATTATCTCCAGCTATCAGCTCAGCAAACGACTAAAGCGCCTTATGCTGGGAACTACATAACGCAGGCGCTGCTGTCCTGCCGTAAAATTAGCCTGGAGTAAATGATGAAAAAATTCGAAGATACTGGCCTGCTGCTGGCGCGCATTTTAATGCCGATCCTGTTTATCACTGCCGGCTGGGGCAAGATCACTGGCTATGCGGGCACGCAGCAGTATATGGAAGCGATGGGCGTACCCGCCTTCTTCCTGCCGCTGGTTATTCTGCTGGAGTTCGGCGGCGGCCTGGCGATTCTGTTCGGCTTCCTGACCCGCTTTACCGCGCTCTTTACCGCGGCTTTCACCATCCTGACGGCGTTCCTCTTCCACAGCAACTTCGCGGAAGGCGTTAATCAGATAATGTTTATGAAAAACCTCTCTATCGCGGGCGGTTTCCTGGTGCTGGGCCTGGTGGGTCCGGGCGCGTACAGCCTTGACCGTCTGCTGCGTAAAAAAGCGCAGCCGGTGGGCGTACTTCGCTAAGCACATCTTGCGTAATGCCGCATATACTTAGCAGGGCGAGGAGACTCCTCGCCCTGTTTGCACTGGAGGCGATATGGGCCAACTGATCGAAGGTGTCTGGCACGACACATGGTACGATACCAAATCAACCGGCGGACGCTTCAAGCGTACTGAAGCAGTCTGGCGCAACTGGGTAACGGCGGATGGCAGCGCCGGCCCCACGGGCGAGGCGGGCTTTAAAGCTGAACGCGATCGCTATCATCTGTATGTTTCTCTCGCCTGCCCCTGGGCGCACCGCACACTGCTGATGCGTAAGCTGAAAGGGCTGGAGTCGATGATCGACGTCTCCGTGGTGCATCCTTTGATGCTGGAAAACGGCTGGACATTCGACGACGATTTTCCCGACGCCACCGGCGACAAGCTCTATCAGAATGAATTTCTCTATCAGCTCTATCTGCATGCCGATCCTCACTACACCGGACGCGTTACCGTACCAGTTCTGTGGGATAAGCAGCAGGGCACCATCGTCAGCAACGAATCGGCGGATATCATCCGCATGTTCAACAGCGCTTTTGACGCCGTTGGCGCCCGCGCGGGCGATTACTATCCGCCTGCCCTGCGCGAGAAGATAGACGAGCTGAACGGCTGGATTTACGACACGGTTAACAACGGCGTCTACAAGTCGGGCTTCGCGACTTCGCAGGCGGCCTATGACGAGTCGGTGACGGCGCTGTTTCACTCGCTGTCGCGGCTGGAGCAGATTCTGGGACAGCACCGCTACCTGACCGGCGATCAGCTGACCGAAGCGGATCTGCGCCTCTGGACTACGCTGGTGCGTTTCGATCCGGTTTACGTCACCCACTTTAAGTGCGACCGTCATCGCATCGGCGACTACCTCAACCTGAGCGGCTTTCTGCGCGATATCTACCAGATGCCGGGCATCGCCGATACCGTGAATCTGCCCCATATCCGCCATCACTATTACGTCAGCCATAAAACCATCAACCCGAACGGCGTTATTTCGCTGGGTCCGGCGTTTGACTGGGATGAGCCACACGGCCGCGGTTAATCGTTCGCGCCGTCCTCTCATTGGAACGGCGCGCGTCTGAACTGTTATAAAAATTCTGCGCGTTTCTGTGTCTCCTCCGGCTCACTGTTATCTGTTCTACTGAGCAGAAAAGTGACGGTGAGGTGAACAATGGACGCCATTAAACAAATTTTAATTGATGAGATCGCTACGCTTAATCGTGAGGAGCGCCGTGACAACCGGCCGCGTTTTAGCTTCTCTTTTCTGAAAACCCATCCCGGGCTTTGGGCAGTCATGTATCTCTGCTATGCCCTGTGCGTGGCGCTGATTTTTTCTACCGAAATGCTGGGCTGGCCCGCCTTCTGGTTCGCTACCATTTTCGTACTGGTAATGAGCTTTCTGATGCTGCTGGATATCAACCCGAAATATCGCTTCGAGGATATCGACGCGCTGGATCTGCGCGTCTGCTATAACGGCGAGTGGTACTACGTGCAGCCGGTTTCTGAAGGCGGCGTGAAGAAGATTTTGAATCTGCCGGATGCGCCGGAGCAGGTGAAAAGTGGCATTCATCGTCTGCTACAGCAGAAAGGCGAAGTCGATTTCTATGACATCTACTATCTGACCTGGGGCCACCAGCAGGCAGCGCAGGTTTAAACCTTACGCTGTTCGGCAATCAGCCTTCCCAGCGTCTCGACCGCCGCTTCGGCGCGTGTATCCCACGGCCAGGCGGCGTTAATGCGAAAACAGTGGGTAAACTCCTCGCCCGCTGAAAACAGCCGCCCCGGCGCGATGCTGATCCCCTGCTGTAATGCCTGCTGATAAAGCTGTGTCGTATCATAGCCGCGCGGCAGCGTTACCCACAAAAAGAAGCCGCCCGGCGAATCGCTCACGCTGGCGCCGTCCGGCAGCACGCGGCGCAGCGCCTGACGCACCCACTCTTTACGCCGCGCCAGCGTCTGCCGCAGTTTTTTCAAATGGCTATCGTAGCGGCGCGTAGCGAGAAAATCTGCCAGCGCCAGCTGCATCGGCGCGCTGGTAGAGAGCGTGCTCATCAGCTGCAGGCGCTGGATGCGCTGCGCGTGCTGTCCCGCCGCGACCCAGCCGACGCGGAACCCGGCGACCAGACATTTGGAAAAGGAGCCGCAGTGCAGCACGTCGCCGCCGCGATCCCAGTATTTCGCCGGATGCGGCGGTTCATCGCCTGTCCAGAGTTCGGCGTAGACATCGTCTTCTATCAGCGGAACCTGATAGCGTGCCAGCAGCGCCACCAGCTGCGCCTTGCGCGCGGGCGAAAGGGTAACGCCAAGCGGATTTTGCAGCGTGGTCATCAGCCAGCACGCTTTCACCGGCCAGCGCTGCAGCGTCTCTTCCAGCTGCTGCATATCAATGCCCTGCTGCGCGTCGCTCGGCACCGCCAGCGCTTTCAGCTTCAGGCGCTCGATCGCCTGCAGCGCGCCATAAAAGGTCGGCTGCTCGATAACCACATAGTCGCCTGGTTCGGTAAGCGCCTGCAGGCTGAGATTGAGCGCTTCCAGCGCGCCGTTGGTAATCACGATTTCATCTGGCGACAGCGTAATGCCCTGTCGCGCATAGCGCTGCGCCAGCATCTGCCGCAGCGCCGCGTTGCCGGGTGGAAGATTATTGAGCGCGTCGAGCGGCGTCAGCTGATGTGAGACGTTGGTCAGCGAGCGCATCAGCTGACGCTGAGGAAAGAGTTCGGGGTCGGGGAAGGCGGAGCCAAAAGGCACGATATCCGGATCGCGGATCGCTTGCAGCACGTCGAAGACAAAATCGTTAATATCGACCTGCTCGCTGAGCGCCACCTGCGCCGGCGCGGTTTGCAGCGCGCGCGGCGCGACGTAGTAGCCGGACTGCGGACGCGAGACGATCCAGCCCTGGCTTTCCAGCACCTCGTAGGCGTGCATCACCGTCATCAGGCTTAGCCCATGCTGCGCCACCTGCTGACGAAGCGACGGCAGCTTCGTGCCTGGCAGCCAGATACCCGCCTCGATCTGCTGCTGAATCTCATCCGTCAGTTGCTGGTATTTCGCCACGGGCTGCTCCTTTCGTTGCCGCTGCGCAGTTTAACATGGCGAGGTCGTGAGGCAACGGGGAAGCCCCAACGGCGGCGAACGTGGCGCAAACGCGGGCGGCAGCTTACTCCAGAAAGCAAAAACCCCGCTTGCGCGGGGTTTTCACCTGAAAAGTCGAAACTGACCGATAAGATAGCCTGAACAGGCAAATGTTTATAATAATCAAATAAATATAAAAATATTATCCAAATCCTACTTTTCTTTCATCCCGACCAGGGCCTTTTTAATGTCCCTTTTTTACCTGACGTTAGAGCTACTGTCGGAGTAGTACTAGCAACATGGACTGAGTGTAGACTGAGTGAAAAACAGACGTTAGGATAAAATTGCTTAACACAGGGAGTCTTGCAAATGGACACAACTGAAGAATTTAATGGAACATACTTTTTCAAGGGACTACCCAACCTCACCGCCGGTGAATTGTTCTTCTTTGTTTTTCTTGAGGAGGCTCAAAAGCAGCTTGGTACGGATGATATAGCGGCACTGGCTCTTATCATTCTGGGACAACCAACGCAAAGCACAAGGGGAAAGCCAGTACAAGCAACGCCCGGAACATCAATTCTTAGTGAAAACCTTCGGCGCTGGTTAAAATTCCGTGTTAATCGCTGGCCTACGCTAACAAATCAAAGTATTCGGCATTTACGTTTTAGCTATGTGACTAACCTGGGCGCTTTTGCGGGCCGCTGGATACCGATCCTTGGGGTTATTTTTATAATGAATGATGTTTTACGAATAGGGTTTAATGCTCTGAACACTTATAACCGAATTGCAAGAGGGAGCGATCGCATATGGTGAATGATATCGGTAAATGCGTTACTGAATGGTATGAAAGAAGCTACAACAGCAAACCGCTATTTGCCAAAGCTAAACCTGTATTAACGCCAGAGACGAGTTTAAATACGGGGAAATATCCCTGGTCCAGAGAGACCGGTGATGAAATTATGAAGGACTACTTCAAGCGATTTAACGTTGATTATAGTAATTTCAATTTCCTTTCATACTGGCCCTACGAAAAAGGCATGCTACCAAACTTCCTTCGCCCAAATTCCCAGAAGATCCAGTCGGTGTCTCCCAAGCCGCTAACAATTCAGATGCTGATTGACTCCGCTAAAGCGGGTTATTGGTTGTTTGATTAAATGTCAAATGTAGTATGTTTGTGGCGGCACTCACCCGCCCCTTATACGAAAATCTTGCCTCTGTTAAAAAAGTGCTGAAGAAGAACTTAATAAAAATTTTAGCCGCCATTTTTTGAAAAAAGGTCACATACTCAAATACCACTTTATTTATATTCCATACAGAAATAAACCTATGCAGGCAGATCCCCCCCTCATTTAGCAAGCTATTACTGAAAAGCGTTAATGGCCGATAAAAAACAGAGTCAGAAAGCCGAGATTATATCTGTGAAGAAATAACTTGTCTGTTCACAATGATGTTAAAGCCGCCTACCCTATCTGGGCGAGAAAAAAACGGGAAAAGTATTTTAAAAACTAAATGCGCATTCCCGATGCAGACGTTGAAGGCTGTTTGCCGCCTAAAGTCACAGGTTGCGCATTTATCACAATGCGTTTCGAATATTATTTCATACGCAGCGATATATCCCTTATGGGCCGAAATGTTCGTGATTTGAGCAGGCAGCTTTGTCATTTTCAACGGCGGCGAACGTGGCACAAAGTGGGCGGCAACTTGCTCCAGAAAGCAAAAACCCCGCTTGCGCGGGGTTTTCACCTGAAGAGTCGAAACTGACCGATAAGCCGGGTTCTGTCGTGGACAGTCATTCATCTAGGCCAGCAATCGCTCACTGGCTCAAGCAGCCTACCCGGGTTCAGTACGGGCCGTACCATGCGAACCCCTATTTGGCCTTGCTCCGGGTGGAGTTTACCGTGCCGCGAACTGTTGCCAGACGCGCGGTGCGCTCTTACCGCACCCTTTCACCCTTACCTGATCCCATAAATGGGCCATCGGCGGTTTGCTCTCTGTTGCACTGGTCGTAGGCTTGCGCCCCCCAGGCGTTACCTGGCACCCTGCCCTATGGAGCCCGGACTTTCCTCCCCTCTGCCCGTCTCCCTACAAGAGGGACGACGACAAAGCGGCGACTGTCTGGTCAGCTTCGGCGCCGGATGATAGGCCATTCGACTGCAATTGTCACGTCTCTTGCTGATCGAGAGCAAAGCGATAGAGCGCATTTTTCTTCACGCCGTGGATTTCCGCGGTCAGCGCCGCCGCCTTTTTCAGCGGCAGCTCTTTCTGCAGCAGCGCCAGCGTGCGCAGCGCTTCGGCGGGCAGCGCCTCTTCGTCCGGCTTATGCCCTTCGACGACCAGCACCATCTCCCCTTTGCGGCGATTCTCATCCTCTTTGACCCAGGCGAGCAGCTCACCCACCGGCGCGCCGTGAATCGACTCCCAGGTCTTGCTCAGCTCGCGCGCCAGCACCACGTAGCGCCCGGCACCCAACTCGCTCGCCATATCCTGCAGGCTGTCGAGCAGACGATGGGTAGACTCATAGAAAATAAGGGTGCGCGGCTCCTGCGCCAGCGCGCGCAGCGTGTCGCAGCGCGCCTTGGTTTTGGCAGGCAGAAACCCTTCGTAACAGAAACGATCGGACGGTAACCCGGCGGCGCTTAATGCTGTGACGGCAGCGCAGGCGCCAGGCAGCGGCACCACGCGAATGCCCGCCTCGCGGCAGCGGCGTACCAGATGGTAACCCGGATCGTTAATCAGCGGCGTGCCGGCATCGGAGACCAGCGCGATGCTCTGCCCTTCCTGCAGCTTCGCCAGCAGCAGTTCGGCCTTCTGCTGTTCATTGTGGTCGTGAAGTGCGAAGAGCCGCGCAGCGATGGCGAAATGTTGTAGCAACACTCCGGTATGACGTGTATCTTCCGCTGCGACCAGATCGACGCCCGAAAGCACCGTCAGCGCCCGCTGGGTGATATCACCCAAATTACCAATCGGGGTTGGAACGATGTAGAGCGTGCTGGCAGAAATCTCTGCCCGATCGAGTTGTTTCATTGTTTCATCCGAATTGCCGATTTAATATTGAGCATCTTGAAAAAAACATCACTGGATACAGTATGCTTCCTTCAAAAGTCGTTCGTCATAAAGCAGGACGCTTTGTGCCTGTCCTTCTTGCTGGGCTGATTTTAGCCGCCTGTAGCGGTCAGGGGCCGCAAACCTCAAACGTTAATATTCAGGGACCCGTGACCGGCGGGTCTGATTACTATCTGCAGCAAGTGCAGCAAAGCAGCGATGATAGCAGGACAGACTGGCAATTACTTGCCATCCGTGCCCTGATGAAAGAAGGAAAGTATCCACAGGCTGGCCAGCAGCTTAACCAGCTGCCGAGCCGCCTCAGCGACACGCAACAGCAGGAACTGCTGCTGCTTAAATCGCAGTTCCTGTTTAGCCAGCAGAACGTGCCGGGCGCGACGCAGCTGCTGAATCAGGTGAAAGTCGACGACCTGTCGAAAGAGCAGCAGGCGCGCTACTACGGTCTGCAGATCGCCGCCGCGCAGGGTAAAACCTCGCTGGCGCTGCTGCGCGCCTATATTGCGCAGGAGCCGCTACTGACCGGCGACGATCATCAGAAAAACATCGACGCCACCTGGCAGGCGCTGACGCAGATGACGCCGCAGGAAGCCAGCAGCCTGGTGATCAACGCCAGTGAAAATACCCTGCAGGGCTGGCTGGATCTGCTTAACGTCTGGCGCGCCAACGCGCAGGACGGCGAGATGCTGAAGTCCGCTCTTAAAGACTGGCAGACGCGCTATCCGCAAAACCCGGCGGCTAAAACCCTGCCGACGCCGTTAAGCCAGGCGCAGAACTTTACCAAAGCCTCTACCAGCACCATCGCGCTGCTGCTGCCGCTGAACGGTCAGGCGCAGGTCTTCGCCAGCGCGATTGAGAAAGGCTTCAACGATGCGAAAAACGGCGCCCTGAACGCTGCGCCGCAGCCGACCGCGCCGACCGCAGCTCAGCCTGCCGCCGCAGACGCGCAGCCTGCGCCGACCGGCGCAGCCAACGCCGTGGTCAGCCCGGCAGCCGCCTCGATCACGCCAGCCGAGTCGCAGCAGCCCGCCGCTGCGCAGCCGCAGCAGCCGACGGCAAGCGCCCCTTCCAGCACTGCGCAGGTCAAGGTGTATGACACCAGCAGCCAGCCGATTCAGCAGGTGATGCAGCAGGCACAGCAGGACGGCGCCACCCTCGTGGTCGGTCCGCTGCTGAAAAGCAACGTTGAAGCGGTCGCTAACAGCCAGACGTCGCTTAACGTTCTGGCGCTTAACGCGCCGGAGCAGATCCAGAACCATCCGAATGTTTGTTACTTTGCGCTTTCTCCTGAAGACGAAGCGCGCGATGCCGCGCACCATATGTGGGATCAGGGCAAACGCCAGCCGCTATTGCTGGTGCCGCGCAGCAGCTTCGGCGATCGCGTGGTTAACGCCTTTGCGCAGGAGTGGCAGAAACTGGGCGGCGGTGCGCCGCTGCAACAGCGCTTTGGCTCGACTGCTGAGCTGAAGCAAGGCATCAACAGCGGCGCGGGCATTACGCTGAGCGGCACGCCGGTTACTACGCAGCCGGCTGAACCGCAGGGTGTCGCTATCGCCGGGCTGAATATTCCCTCGCCGCAGCAGCAGAGCGCGCCGCCAGCGGCGAGCAGCGGCGGCAACGTCGATTCGGTCTATATCGTTTCAACGCAGGATGAGCTGCAGCTGATCAAGCCGATGATCGCCATGCGCACCGGCAGCCGTAGCGCGGCATCGCTCTACGCCAGCTCGCGCAGCTATCAGGCTGGCGCAGGCCCCGATTTCCGCCTGGAGATGGAAGGACTGCAGTTCAGCGATATTCCGCTGCTTTCAGGTCGTAATCCGGCGCTGATGCAGCGGGCAGCGCAGTCGTTTAACAACGACTATTCGCTGGTTCGCCTTTATGCAATGGGCATTGACGCCTGGACGCTGGCGAACAGTTTTAATCAGATGCGCCAGACGCCGGGCTTCACCATTGACGGCAATACCGGCAAGCTGAGCGCGAATCAGGATTGCGTGATCAACAGGGCGTTGTCATGGAGCCAGTACCGTCAGGGCGCGATCGTTCCCGCCTCCTGACCTCGCGGCGCCTCGGCGCTGAACAGGAACAGCGCGCCCGGCGCTATTTAGAGCGCGCCGGGTTGCGCTGGATCGCCAGCAACGTGACTTATCGCGGCGGCGAGCTGGATCTCATCATGCGCGACGGCGCATGCTGGGTGTTTGTGGAGGTGCGCTACCGGCGCGATGCGCGCTACGGCGGCGCGCTGGCCAGCGTCACCCGCCTCAAGCGGCAAAAGCTGTTGCGCGCCGCCGCCCTTTGGCTGTCGCAGCGCGGCGGCAGTTTTGATACGGTGGATTGCCGTTTCGACATCATCGCCATTACCGGTACGGCGCTGGAGTGGCTGCCCAATGCCTTTAATGCAGACGTATAGAACCAGGTGGTCGTGTGCAGGACAGAATTAAAACGTGTTTTACTGAAAGTATTCAAACCCAGATTGCCGCCGCGGAAGCGCTGCCGGATGCCATTTCCCGCGCCGCGATGACGCTGGTGCAGTCGCTGCTTAACGGCAATAAAATTCTCAGCTGCGGTAATGGCGCATCGGCCGCCAACGCGCAGCATTTCGCCGCCAGCATGATTAACCGCTTCGAGACTGAGCGTCCCAGCCTGCCTGCGCTGGCGCTCAGCGCGGACAACGTGATGCTGACGGCGATCGGCAACGATCGTCAGCACGATGAAATCTACGCCAAACAGGTGCGCGCGCTGGGTCAGACCGGCGACGTCCTGTTGGCGATCTCCACCCGCGGCAACACGCGAGATATCGTCAAAGCGGTAGAAGCCGCGGTTACCCGTGATATGACCATCGTTGCGCTCACCGGCTATGACGGCGGCGAGCTGGCAGGCCTGTTAGGCCCGCACGACGTGGAAATTCGCATCCCGTCGCACCGTAGCGCCCGCATCCATGAGATGCATATGCTGACGCTGAACTGTCTGTGCGACCTGATTGATAACACCCTGTTTCCACACCAGGAATGACTGAAGGAGCAAACATGAAAGCATTGAATGCTGTCGCCATCCTGTTAACCGCCATGCTGTTGCAGGGCTGCGTCGCCGTTGTCGCCGGCGGCGCGGCCGTCGCCACCAAAACCGCCACCGATCCGCGCACCGTAGGCACCCAGGTAGATGACGGCACGCTGGAGTTGCGCGTCAGCAACGCGCTGGCGAAAGATCAGCAGATTAAAACCGACGCGCGCATTATCGCCACCGCTTACCAGGGCAAAGTGCTGCTGACCGGCCAGGCGCCGTCGCAGGACATCGCCAGCCGCGCTAAGCAGATCGCCATGGGCGTAGATGGCGCGACCGAGGTCTATAACGAAATTCGCATCGGCCAGAAAGTGAGCCTGGGCACCTCGTCCTCCGATACCTGGATCACCACCAAAATCCGCTCGCAGCTGTTAGGCAGCGATCAGGTGAAATCGTCGAACGTGAAGGTGACGACCGAGAACGGCGAAGTGTTCCTGTTAGGTCTGGTGACGCAGGAAGAGGCGAAAGCCGCGGCGGATATCGCCAGCCGGGTCAGCGGCGTGAAGCACGTCACTACCGCATTCACCATGCTGAAGTAACAGGCAAAGAAACAGAACGGGCGGCCTGAGCCGCCCGTTTTTTATACCGGTATATCAATCACCAGCGCCCGCGTCGCGGTTTTCGCCCGCAGCCGAATCTGCTGCTCCTCCTGCAAAAACGCCCCGTCGCCGCAGCCCAGCTTCTCCTGCCGCTCGCCTGAAGTCACCGCCTCCAGCGAACCGTGAATCGACTGCAGATAGGCGCGCGGCCCGCGCAGCGTCAGCGACTGTTCTTCGCCTGGCGCCAGCAGCAGCTGATGAACCCACACCTGCTGACGCAGCTGCAGGCTGTTGCCCGCGCCGTCCGGCGAGGCGATCAGCTGCAGCTTGCCGCGCTCCGACAGCGCAATCTTTTGCAGCGTCGGGTTTTCACGCTCGGGACAGGCCGCCAGCCAGAGCTGCATACGCGTCAGCGGCTGGTCCTTGCGCAGGTTGATTTCGCTGTAGCTGACGCCCTGCTGCGTGGCGAGCAGCAGCGCTTCGCCCTCGCGCGCGACGATATGGTTGCCTTCGCTGTCGCGGTACTCTGCCTCGCCCTGCAGCACGATATTCAGCACGTCGACCTGCGGATAGGTGCGCGGCTGAAAGGCGGCCCCTGGCGCCAGCACTTCCTGATTCAGCACCCGTAGCGAGGCATAGCCCATGAGTTTGGGATCGAAATAGTGACCAAAAGAGAAACTGTAGCGTGCCTGCAACCAGCCGAAATCGGCCTGGCCGCACGCGGACGCGCTGCGCGTCGTTATCATAATTTACCTCCAGCTCGCTGCGGCAGAGAGCGGCCGCAGACCTGATACCCATTATGGTAAAAGGCTGGACGCCGTATTGTTAGCCAGTTAATCTGCCGTGCATATTCAAATTTCCTGAAAGAGAGTTCGGATGGCTAAAGAGCGTGCCTTAACCCTAGAAGCGTTGCGCGTGATGGATGCGATCGATCGTCGCGGCAGTTTTGCGGCGGCCGCGGATGAGCTGGGGCGTGTGCCATCGGCGCTCAGCTACACCATGCAAAAGCTGGAAGAGGAGCTGGACGTGGTGCTGTTCGACCGCTCCGGCCACCGGACGAAATTCACCAACGTCGGGCGCATGCTGCTGGAGCGTGGACGCGTGCTGCTGGAGGCGGCGGACAAGCTCACTACCGACGCCGAAGCGCTGGCGCGCGGCTGGGAAACGCATCTGACTATCGTTACCGAGGCGCTGGTGCCGACCGACGCGCTCTTTCCGCTGGTGGAGAAGCTGTCGGAAAAAGCCAATACCCAGATTTCGCTGGTGACTGAGGTGCTGGCGGGCGCGTGGGAACGGCTGGAGCAGGGCCGCGCGGATATCGTTATCGCGCCCGATATGCACTTCCGCGCCTCGACCGAAATCAATACCCGTAAGCTCTACACCATGATGAGCGTCTATGTCGCCAGCGCCGACCACCCTATCCATAACGAGCCGGAGCCGCAGTCGGAAGTGACGCGCGTGAAGTATCGCGGCATCGCGGTAGCCGATACGGCGCGCGAGCGCCCGGTTCTGACGGTGCAGCTGCTGGATAAACAGCAGCGCCTGACGGTGAGCAGCATGGACGACAAACGCCGCGCGCTGCTGGCGGGCCTTGGCGTCGCCACTATGCCCTATTCGCTGGTGGAGAAGGATATCGCGGAAGGTCGGCTGCGCGTCGTCAGCCCGGAATATACCCGCGAAGTGGATATTATTATGGCGTGGCGACGCGACAGCATGGGCGAAGCCAAAGCCTGGTGCCTGCGCGAAATCCCGCGTCTGCTGGCGAAAAAAAGCTAAACGCGTTCCTGCTCCAGTCGGCCCTCAGGCTGGAGCCTAATTTTACAGCCGCCCCAGACACTCAATGGCCACCGCCTTGAATTCAGCGAAATCTTTGCTGTCGCGCAGCCGGGCTACAGCCCTTTCGCGTAAAAAAGTCACGAACAGGTCGTAGATCGCCATCGCTTCTTCATACTCGCTTTTGCTGATCGCCAGCAGAAAGATCACCGAGGCGGTATCCTCTCCCCACGCAATACCCTGCGGCGCCAGCACCGTGTAAACCACGGTCTTTTTCGCCAGCAGGCCGAGCGAGTGCGGCAGCGCAATGCCTTCGCCCAGCATGGTGCTGACGATCGCCTCGCGCTCCTCGACCGAGGGATAAAAGCTCGCGTCAACAAAGCCTTCCGCCTCCAGCCGATCGCACAGCTGACGAAACAGCTGCGACTGCGTCATCGGCTTATCGACAATCAGGAAGTGCTGCGCGTCGAAGAACTTCTCCAGCATATAGGGCCGGGTGCGATCCACCAGCACCAGCTTGCCGATCTGCTCCAGCTGAAAGCCGGTGGGGAACGGCGATATCACCACTACCGGCTTATCCTTCTCGCTCAGGCGCGTGGTGGAGATAACGAAATCTTCGTCGATGCGCGTGCGCTCCTCATATTCGCGCTGCGACAGGCGCCCCGTGACCTGCAGCTGCGGATACTTGCGCAGCAGCATTGCCTCAATCATCCGCAGCGTCGAGTTGCCGCTGTCGCACACCAGCAGCACCTGCGGGTGGCGCTGGTAACCGACGTCGTAGTGGCGCTCCAGCCCGACGCCGATATGCAGCACCAGAAAGCCGATTTCGTTTTCGCTGATAACGTAAGGCGTATATTTGCCCCAGCTGGAGACCGCCGACAGCGTGACGTCATAGGCCATAGGGTAGTGCTGCTTAATATTGCCCAGCAGCGGGTTTGGGATATGGATCTGGTAACGCACGCGAGTGATCATGGTTTTAATATGCGTCAACAGATCGGCGCGCAGCTGCTCGTCGCCCTGCAGGTTGTAGTTATAGTGGGTATTGATATAGCTGAGCAGATAGTCCACCAGCGCGTCGGCGTCATCGGCGTTGATGGCGCTCGGCGCGACCTCCTGCATCTGGCGCGCCGCGATATTGACGCGCAGCCACCCCTCTTCCGCCGGCGATACCGGCTTGCCCACCAGCGGCCGCAGCAGATTAATCAGCTCGTGCGCCGCCTCGCGCACGTCGAGACCGACATCCTCCGCGCCGGGATCGCTGAGCGGATACCCTTCGCTGATGCGCCGCACCGCCACGGCGCAGTAAAGGCGCAGATAGCGCTCTCCCTCATCGCTGAGGCGAACGTTGTGGCGCGACAGGCACTGCTGCAGCAGCGGGCGCAGCGTCTCCAGAATGTTGCTGTGCAGCGCTTCGATGGTGATAAGCGGGCTGTCGGCCTGTTCCTGATCGATCTGCCACAGCAGATCGGTTAAGCAGGTACGGATCGCCACTTCGCTGCCGAACAGCTTCATGCCGTAATGAGGTTTGCTTTCGATATTCAGGTGATAGCGCGCCAGCCATTCGCGCACCTCGGTCATATCGTTTTGCAGCGTGGCGCGGCTGACGAACCACTCATCCGCCAGATCCTCCAGTTTGAGCGACCAGGCGGCGGTCAGAAAGCGCGTCAGCATATAGCGCACCCGCTCGGCGGAGGTGCGCGGCACGCGCAGCGGCGAGCGTTTTTGCAGCTCCAGCCGCTGGAAACGCTGCGCATCCTCGATTTTTAGCTGATACCCCTCGCCGCGGCTGAGCACGAACTGCGCGCCATACTCCTCCAGCAGTGCGTTGAGCGCGCTGATATCGGCGCGTACGGTGCGCGTTGAAACGGCGAAGCGCCGCGCCAGCTCATCCTGAGGCAGCGTTTCGTTTTGCAGGGCGTCAAACAGCTGTGCAAGGCGTTGATTAGGAAATCTCAAAGCGGTTCTACCTGTTACGGCGCTGGCATGCATTCAGCGGCATCATGTCGAAAAATAGCAGCCTAAAGCGAACGGCGCGTTACGTCCAGGCAAGCGCCGACGCCCTGTGAAGCGCGCCGGCGCGATGGTCGTTACGGCAGCAGTTTTTTGCAAATCGCCAGAAGCTGGCGTACATCTTCCACCCGCGTATCGCCGCTGGCGGGATCGATAATCGAGCTGTAGACGTGCGGGATGATTTTACTGACGCCTGCCTCCAGCGCGATCGTCAGGATCGCTTCGACGTTATCGAGATCGATGCCGCCGGTCGGCTCCAGCCAGAAGTCATGCGCCGCGCACGCCTGGGCGACGGCGCGATACTCATCGACCGCCTTCAGCCCGCCCATCGGGAAATATTTCACCGAGCTGCCGCCCATATCCTTCAGCAGCGCGATGGCGCTGTCGATCGGCACCAGGGCGTCGCTGCTCTGCGAGCTTAGCGGGCCGGTAGAGATTTTTACCAGACCCGGCGTGCCGGTCGGCGAAATCAGCCCGTTAACCACGGTTTGCGACTGGCCGAGCAGCGCGCGGCTGGCGCCGACGCCGGTGAATACCTGGTTAACGTGCTGCGGCTGCAACACGGCGGAAATCTCGCTCACCATTTTTGACTGGTTCGGATCGCCCGCGCCAAGTCCGACCGAGAGCGCGTTATCGATCAGCGCGGCATATTCGCGCATATCGGCGATAGCCGCCTCGTTGCTGCTGTAGTTTTTCGACAGCACCCCTACCAGCACATGCCCTTCCGCCGCTTCCCAGATGGCGCGCGCGTTTGCTTTCGATCCGGCCAGCACGTTAAGGCACAGACGATCCTGATAGAAATTTGGGGTCAGCTTCATGCGGTTTTTTCTCCGTTCAACAGCGCCTGAATCGAGGTGAATATGGTGTGCAGCTGCTCAGCGCTGACGCTGCGGACATCCGCCTCGATAATGCCTTCATTGGCTTTGTAGCCGCGAAAATAGATAGCGGTCTCGCCGTTCTTCAGCGCCTGAACGATATCGCCAGTACGCTGACCGATAGCCGCCTCGTCGAATTTGATCTCGGCGCGGGCGATATCGCGCCCTGCCGCGTCCCAGACTACGCGCGCGCTAACGCCGCGCAGCTGGTTGAGATGGTCGATAAAGGGCGTCATCTTCTCCACCATCTGCGCGCCGCTCACTTTTTCCAGCCGCAAATAGTTTTCAATCGCCTGCGTCAGGCCGAGGATCCCCTCCTTGCCCACCTTCATCGCCCGGCCGATACCGTTGCTCTGCCGCTTCACCCATTCAACATACTGCTGTCGGCCGATCACTAGCCCGCTGGTCGGCCCTTCAATCGCCTTCGCGCCGCTGTAGATCACCAGATCGGCACCGTACTGGTAGTAGCACTGCAGATCCTCTTCGGCGGCCGCATCGACGATCAGCGGGACGCCATGCTTGCGCGCCACCGCCGCCGCCTGCTCGACGCTTAAATGACTTTTTTGCACGCAGTGGTGAGATTTAACGTAGAGGATCGCAGCGGTTTGTGGAGTGATCGCCGCCGCCAGCTGCTCAGGCGAACACTCGTTGCTGTAGCCCGCTTCCACCAGGCGGCCGCCGCCCAGCGCCACCATGCTGCCGACCGGCGCACCAAAATTGACGTTATGGCCTTTCGGCACCACGATGTCGTGCGGCACCTCAAGCGGCGCGGCGTGCAGGTTATCCAGCAGCCAGTCGCTCTCTTTCACGATGACCGCCGCGACGCACTGCGCAATGCCCGCCGAGGCGCAGGAGACCACTACCGCGTTTTCGACATTCAGCAGCCGGGCAATATAGGCGCCGGTCTTGTTGACCAGATCTTTCATTTCAAAATAGTGGCTGAGGCCGGTCTGAACGGTATCGACCACCTCAGCCGAGGGCGTAGAGACGCCGAGGATCGTCATGCGGCCCGAGGCGTTGATAACCGGCTTCAGGCCATATTTTTCATAGATCGAAGACATTGGCTTTCCCTTCTTCTGTCAGGAACCACTCGCCCGCCACCACGGCGGCCAGCGGCGTAAGATGTTTCTCCCCGGTGACCTGTTCGCCTTCGGAATCAACAAACAGGCGGGGCGCTTCTGTGACGCTGAAAATGGTGAGTTCGGCGTCAAAACCCGCCTCCAGACGCCCTTTTTGCGTCAGATGCAGCCCATCCGCCGCTTTCCAGGTAACGCAGTCGATCACCTGTGGCAGCGTCATGCCGACGCTGAAAAATTTCGACATGACGTGCGCCAGGTTATGCACCGGGCCGTTGAGACGGTTGCGGCAGTAGATATCCGAGCTGATGGTGTCAGGCAGAATGCCCTGCGCGATGGCGACGCGCGCCACCTCAAAGCTGAAGCTGGCGCTGCCGTGGCCAACGTCCATCTTCACGCCGCGCGCGATAGCCTTTTGCACCGACGCCTTGAGTTCCCCCTGCGGCGTCAGCACGCGGTTGGGCTTGCCGTTAAAGCAGTGGGTGATGATATCGCCTGCGGTGAGCCGGTCGGCGATCTCCGCCAGATCCGGCGGGTTATTGCCGATATGCACCATAAGCGGCAGATCCCCGACCCGCTTCTGGATCGCTTTGGCTTTGATCAGCGGCTGAATGCCGTTCTCGCCGACCACGCTGCTGCTCATGCGCGCCTTCAGGCCGACGATAAAGTCAGGCAGTCGCTCGACCGCTTTCTGCACCGCGTCGCCGTCGATCTGTCGCATATCCGCCAGTTCGTTCTGCGTCACGATGCCAGTGCGCGCAATATTGATTAGCGCGTAAACCTGCGTGCTGGCCGCACGCGTAATGGTATAGAAATCATCAATATGGTCTGCGCCGGTGCTGCCTGCGTCGATCACCGTGGTGACGCCGGTGGCGACGCCGATGGCGTCCGCCTCGTCATGATAGATGGGCGATTTGGGGTAGCAGTGCACATGAGAATCGATCCAGCCTGCGCTGACGTAATAGCGCCCGGCCAGATCGCGCTCGCTTTTTGCTTCGCCCTGCACGCTGTCGGCGACGACGGCGATTTTCCCGTCCTGAAGAGCGATATCCACCAGCCGCTCATCCGTCAGCCTTGCGCGACGAAGAATCAGATCGAACATAGCGTCTCCTTAACGCGGCGGCCCGCTGACGAGCCGCCGCCAGTTTCAGATAGCGATCGGAAAGATCGCGCCGAGGATCATGGCGCCCAGGATCGCGCCGCCGGTGATCGGCTTGTTCCACAGGTAAAACAGCAGCGCGCCGAGCAGCGAGCCAAGCCCGATAGGAATCGAAGCTGCCATAGCGGAAAGGATGATCAGCGGCCCCAGAAAGCGGCCGGAGGCGTTGCCTGCGCCCATCATGACGTCTGCGCCGTAGGTAGAGTCGCTCTGGTTAATGGTGAACTTGCGCGCCAGGATGATGATGTAGCCGATAGCCAGGCCAATCACCAGGCCCGTCGCCAGCGAGGCGGCGAAATTCGCCACCGGGAAGACGATGCCCGCCCCGAGCAGCAGCGCCGGAACGCCCAGGCCAACGCCGGTCTGGATGGCGCCGCCGATGTCGAGGATGCCCACCAGCGAGCCTTCGATGATGCGCGCAAACAAAAAACTCGCGCCGAAGGCCGCTACTGCGCCATAGACGCCGGTTTCCATGCCGGCGCGCAGCATAGAAACAAACGCCACTTCATTAAACGCGCCGATGCCGTAGAGGTAATACATATGCGTACCGGCGAATACGCCCGCCGAGAGCAGGCCGACGAAGATCGGGAAAGACCAGTCGGCGTACCAGAAGCCTTTATTTTCAGTCATATCGTTAGCCTTACTTGCCGCTCAGAGAGTTGTGGATCATGTCGAGCCAGCCGGGAATGCCTAACTGGAACGACTGCAACAGCTTCATATCAAAACCGCGGAAGAAGCCGCTCAGCACGAACAGCAGCACAATCGCCGCCATCATTACTTTGGTGACTTTGTTCCAGCCGCTCTCTTCGACGCCTTTGCCGATCAGAATGCCAAGCACCAGCCCCGGTACGGCGTTGCCCATGATCAGCTGCGCCAGGCCGCCGAAAATCGTCGCCCAGAAGCCCGATTTTTTTCCGGCGTCGATCGCCGCCAGCCAGAAGATCACCGGCATGACGGTGTTAACCAGCAGGTTAGCTGCCGGCACCAGCACTTTTACCGCGGTCACCTGCAGCGCGGCGGGGACGGCCGACGCGGTGGAGTTCAGGAAGGCCACGACGATCATGCCGATAATGCCGCAGGCGATGGCCATCTTTTTCGGGTCATGCAGGGTTTCGGCCAGGTTGCGGTTTTTAACCATCAGCGCGGCCGCGCCCCAGTTGGGAATGATGCGGTGGTCGACGTCCTGAGTGAAGGAGCCTGCTGCGACGGAAGATGCCCAGGCATTGAAGAAAAAGCCGAGACCAAAGGAGAAATGCGAGGCGGGATCGCCCTCACAGGAGTTGAGCTCGCCCAGCGTACGGAACGCGCCCATGCCCTGCGACGTCGGCGCGTGGAACATGCGCGCCGCACCGGCGCCAACGCCCACACCTACCAGCCCCCCAATGATCAACGACTTAAACAAAATAATTAAAAACATGTTTTTTTACCTTTGTTGTCGTCTGTTTTTACGGTGCCGCCGTGAATGTCACCTGCCCGGTATCAATCACGGTGACGCTGACGGAAATTTCCAGCTCGACGCTGTAGTTCCGCCGCTGGCGCGCCAGAAAGAAGAACAAAAACTTCTCCGTTCTGACGCTCTCCTGCGCGCGCAGCACCCGAACATCCAGGGGTTCAATGCGCAGCAGAATGTTTTGCGTCGCGCGCAGAACCTGGTTCTGCACGTGACTCAGGGCATCGGCAAACGCCTTCTCTTTACTGTCGCCTTTGCCCTGCACCGTCACCTGAGTAACGTATTGTTCTTTCATAATCAGCTGCCATGCTTCTTGTTCCAGGCCTGCACCAGCCGCTCACCTAACTCTTCTTTGTCCATAAAGCCGAAGCCAAGCACGTTGGCCCCTTCGTTGATAGCGGTGACGCCTTCGTCAACGGAGCGCATGCCGTGGCGCGCTTTGTAGCCATATTTGTTCTGGGCGGTGATGGCGCCCGCGCCGCCGCTGCCGCAAAAAGAGATGCCGAAGTCGGCGTTTTCCGCCTTCATCACATCGCCCAGCTTCATGTCCGCCGCGACGCCCGGTACGACGACGGCGCGCCCGCCCGCTTTTTCTACGCCTGCGGCCACTTTCTGTCCTTTACCTAAACGATCGCCAATCACTACGGTCACCATGATTATTTCCTCTTTATACAATTAGTTAGAACGAGCCACTTCTATATGGACGGAGAGAAGCCAGGCCTCTTCGCGCGGCAGATTGCCGAACAGATCGACGATCTGCTGCGCCAGCTGCATGGTTTCCGGCGAAATATCCTCAAACAGCTCCTCTTCCACCTCCGGAAGCGGTTCGCCAGTCAGCGAGCGCTGCGCCATGGCGCGGACGTGCGAAGCCAGCATCTGCTGCTGCACCGCGTTCGGCTCTATATCGTGTCGGGCATAGATCGCCGCGATTTGCGCCATGACCTTGTCGGCCAGGGCCTGAATCTCTTCCGGCGTTGCCTGCCGTACCGAAGCTCCGTTGCTGCTCACCTTGCTACTCCTGTTCACGAAAATTCGCGTTACGAATAAATTACGGCGTGGCGCGGCGGAAGTGCAGACGCACTTTTTCCGCATGGAAGTGGAAATCGCAGGGCAGGCTGTGCGCCAGATCGCAGGACGCATGGATTGTGTGACAGAGGCCGCGTTATGCGTGGTTTGCGCCCGATTGCGTCGTTAAAAAAGAGATGTGCGCACGTCCTGCGGCGCGGCGCGCATCAGGAGCGGATTGGGATAAGAAAATATGATGACGATGCGAAGCCGGTCACGCAGACCGGCCCGATAGATCAGCGGAATTTTTTATGGTTGGCGTTGCGAATATCCGCCAGCTTCTTCGCTTCGGATTTGGCGCCGTCCAGGTTGTTGGCTTTCGCCAGCTCGTTAACCACGTCGATCTGCGCAATCAGCGAGTCAAGCCCGGCGTGGTAATCCTTGATCGACGCGCTGTCGGCCGGCTGGCCTTCAAGCTTTTCCGGCGTCGATTTTTTAGCATCCTGCGCAGCCTGACGCATCTCGCCCAGCGCTTTCTGCATCGTCTGCGCGTCGCTGGTTTTCATAACGGTATTCAGCCCGTCTTTCAGGGTATCCATATCATTTTCTAAATCCGCCGCGTAAAGGCTGGCGCTTCCGAACAGCAAAGAGAGAGACAACATAGCAATCACATGCTTACGCATCGGTATATCCTTTTTTATTGTGGGTAAAAAAAAAGCAGCCAGAGCGGCTGCTTTCAGGAAGCGAGTTTTCTTATTGTCCGGCGATTTTCATCTCCGGCAGCAGCACCGAACCACATTGTATGTTGCTGCGGGTTTCAATGTCGTTACCGACCGTGACTATATTTCGCCACATCTCCTTGAGATTTCCTGCAATAGTGATCTCGCTCACAGGATACTGAATCTCGCCGTTCTCAACCCAGTAGCCAGCCGCGCCGCGCGAATAGTCGCCGGTAATGGCGCTGACGCCCTGTCCCATCAGTTCGGTAACGACCAGGCCGCGTCCCATTTGCTTCAGCAGGTCGTCAAAGCTGCTGCCCTGCCCGGCGATGCGCCAGTTGTGAATGCCGCCCGCATGACCGGTACTTTTCAGGCCCAGCTTGCGCGCCGAGTAGCTGGTCATCAGCCAGGTTTGCAGTACGCCATCCTTAATGATGTCGCGCGCCTGGGTACGTACCCCTTCGCTGTCGAACGGCGTTGACGCCAGGCCTTTTAACAGATGCGGATGCTCCTGAATCGTGAGCCACTCCGGCAGGATCTGCTGGCCCAGCGCATCGAGCAGGAAAGTCGATTTACGGTAGACGCTGCTGCCGCTGATGGCACCGACCAGATGGCCGAACAGGCCGGTGGCGACTTCCGGCGCGAAAATAACCGGCGCTTTCATGGTGGAGAGCTTGCGCGGCGCCAGGCGCGACAGCACGCGACGCGCGCACTCTTCGCCGACCCAGTCGGGACTTTTCAGATCTTCAAAAGCGCGGCCGATGGTGTAGGCGTAATCGCGCTCCATATTGCCGTCCTGCTCGGCGATAACGCAGCTGGAGAGCGAATGACGGCTGGAGCAGTAGCTCTGCAGCATGCCGTGGCTGTTGCCGAATACCTTAATGCCGACGTGGCTGTTGAAACTGCCGCCTTCGGTATTGGTGATGCGCGGATCCGCCTTCAGGGACGCCTGCTCCGCCTGGGCGGCGAGCTCGATGGCGCGATCGGCGTCGATCTCCCAGGGGTGATAGAGATCGAGATCCGGCGCCTCGAACGCCAGCAGATCGGCATCCGCCGGTGCGGCGTAAGGATCCGCCGAGGTGTAGCGCGCAATATCGATCGCCGCCTGCACGGTGCGTTTGATCGCTTCCGGGCTGAGATCGGTGGAGGAGGCGCTGCCCTTGCGGTTCTGGTGATAAACGGTGATACCGAGCGCGCCGTCGCTGTTGAACTCGACGTTCTCCACTTCGCCGTAACGGGTGCTGACGCCGATTCCGGTGGTTTTGGTCACTGCCACTTCCGCGCCGTCGGTGCTGGCTTTCGCCAGATCGAGCGCCTGCGCCACTGCCTGTTCCAACACTTTTCGCTGTTCTGCAACCTGAGTAGATACGTTCATCGGCCTGCCGTCTAATCTTATGTATGAAAGTTTTGAGTCTATCAGAGTCAGAGAACAATTTCGCAGTCACCCGATAAACTGATAGGATTAGCCTCTTTTTTTAGGGGAGCCCAGAAAATGACCAAACAGCCCGATGAGTGGCTCGACGATGTGCCGGATAATCAGGAAGAAGATGATGAAGAGATTATCTGGGTCAGTAAAAGCGAAATTAAACGCGACGCTGAAGAGCTGAAACGCCTGGGTGCCGAACTGGTCGATCTGGGCAAGAACGCCCTGGAGAAGATCCCGCTGGATGAAGAGCTGCTGGCCGCTATCGAACTGGCGCAGCGCATCAAAAAAGAGGGCCGCCGTCGTCAGCTGCAGCTGATCGGCAAAATGCTGCGCTCCCGCGACGTTGACCCGATCCGTCAGGCGCTCGATAAGCTGAAGAACCGCCATAACCAGCAGGTTGCGCTGTTTCACAAGCTGGAAGCGCTGCGCGATCGTCTGATCGATCAGGGCGACGAGGCGATGAACGAGGTGATTACGCTTTATCCCCACGCCGATCGTCAGCAGCTGCGCAGCATGATCCGCAACGCACAGAAAGAGAAAGCGGGCAACAAGCCGCCGAAATCGTCACGTCAGATTTTCCAGTATCTGCGCGAGCTGGCGGAAAGCTAAGCGGCGACGGGCGAAGATGCCCGTCCGAAAGCGAAGGCTAACGCAGCAGACAGATCACTGCATAAACAAGCGCCCGTTTCAGGGCGCTTGTTCTTTCAGGCGAGGCGATCCAGCAGTTTCTGATGGATGCCGCCAAATCCGCCGTTACTCATGACCAGGATCGAATCGCCCGGTTGAGCGGCTTTCGCCACCATCTCGACCAGCGTATCGATGTCAGCGCTCCAGTGTGCGGGCGGCATGCAGGCTTCAGCAACGTCAGAGACCTGCCAGGGAATATGGTGCGGCTGGAACAGAAAGACCTCGTCCGCGCGCGCCAGCGATGGTGCCAGATCGTTTTTGCTTACGCCCATTTTCATGGTGTTGGAGCGCGGCTCCAGCACCGCCAGGATACGCGCTCTGCCGCCGACTTTGCTGCGCAGCGCGGATAAGGTCGCCAGAATCGCCGTCGGGTGATGCGCGAAGTCGTCATAGACCTTAATGCCGTTCACTTCGCCGCGCAGTTCCAGACGGCGGCGCGCGTTGATAAAGCTGTCCAGCGCCTGCGCCGCGTCTTCCGGTTTGACGCCGACGTGACGCGCAGCGGCGATCGCCATCAGGCCGTTATGCATGTTGTGCTCGCCTACCAGCGACCAGTTCACCTCGCCAGCTTTCTCGCCGTCGAGCAGCACTTCCCAGCGCGAAGCGTCCGGCGTCAGTTTCTTCGCCTGCCAGTGACCGCCTTCGCCAACGCTCTCCTGCTCGCTCCAGCAGCCCATCGCCATCACCTGGCGGATATTGTGATCGTGCTCCGGCAGCAGGATTTTGCCCTGGCCCGGCACGATACGCACCAGATGGTGGAACTGCTTCTGAATGGCGCGCAGATCGTCGAAGATATCCGCGTGATCGAACTCCAGATTGTTGAGGATCAGGGTGCGCGGGCAGTAGTGAACGAATTTGGAACGCTTGTCGAAGAAGGCGCAGTCATATTCATCCGCCTCGATGACGAAGAATGGACTTTTTCCTAATTTTGCCGAGACGTCGAAGTTGCCGGGCACCCCGCCGATGATAAAGCCAGGCTCCAGTCCGCACGACTCCAGAATCCAGGCTACCATACCAGAAGTGGTTGTTTTACCGTGAGTTCCTGCTACCGCCACCACCCAACGATCGCGCAGTACGAAGTCATGCAGCCACTGCGGGCCGGAGAGGTAGGGAATATTGCGCTCCAGTACCGCCTCTACGCAGGGGTTGCCGCGCGTCATGGCATTGCCGATGATAACGAGGTCCGGCGCGGGATCGAGCTGGGAGGCGTCGTAACCCTCTGTTAATTCAATGCCCTGCTGCTCAAGCAGCGTGCTCATCGGCGGATAAACGTTGGCGTCCGAACCGGTCACCTGATGGCCCAGGGAACGTGCCAGCATCGCCAGACCGCCCATAAACGTGCCGCAAATCCCAAGGATATGAATGCGCATAACAAGATCCATTACTCAAAAGTTCGGCGCACAGTGTAACCCCGCTCGCAGAGTTAAGAAACGGATTAGGACTATGGTTTTTGAAGTTCAATCGGCTAAACTGCGTACGCAAACGTTGGCGGTTTGACAGGCAGGCTGCCACTCCATCGAAGATTCAGGGAATGTGTTATGAAAACGTTAGGCGAATTTATCGTCGAGAAACAGCACGACTTTCCTCACGCTACAGGTGAACTGACGGCGCTGATTTCCGCTATCAAGCTGGGCGCGAAAATTATCCATCGCGATATTAACAAAGCTGGCCTGGTGGATATTCTCGGCGCAAGCGGCGTTGAAAACGTCCAGGGCGAGCAGCAGATGAAGCTCGATCTCTTCGCAAACGAGAAGCTTAAAGCGGCGCTGAAAGCGCGCGGCATCGTGGCGGGGATCGCCTCGGAAGAAGAGGACGAGTTTGTAATCTTCGAAGGAGTAGAACACGGTAAATATGTGGTGCTGATGGATCCGCTGGACGGCTCCTCAAATATCGACGTTAACGTCTCTGTTGGCACCATCTTCTCTATCTATCATCGCGTCAGCGCCCCTGGCACACCGGTAACCGAAGCGGACTTTATGCAGCCGGGCCACAAGCAGGTGGCGGCAGGTTACGTGGTGTATGGCTCCTCGACCATGATGGTCTATACCACCGGCTGCGGCGTGCACGCCTTTACTTACGATCCGTCGCTCGGCGTCTTCTGCCTGAGCCACGAGCGCATGACCTACCCGCCGACGGGCTACACCTACTCCATTAACGAAGGCAACTATATTCGTTTCCCGCAGGGCGTGAAGAAATACCTGAAGTTCTGCCAGGAAGAGGATCATGCCACGCATCGTCCTTATACCTCGCGCTATATCGGATCGCTGGTAGCGGATTTCCATCGCAACCTGCTGAAAGGCGGCATCTACCTCTATCCGAGCACCGCCAGCCACCCGAACGGCAAGCTGCGCCTGCTCTATGAGTGCAACCCGATGGCGTTCCTCGCTGAACAGGCGGGCGGCAAGGCGAGCGACGGCGCGAACCGTATCCTCGACATCCAGCCGGAAACCCTGCATCAGCGCTGCCCGTTCTTCTGCGGCAACAACGCAATGGTGGATGACGTTGAGCGCTTCCTGCGCGAGTACCCGGACGCGGCGCAGTAAGTTCGCTAACGTGTAAGATGGCTGCGTTCTGCGTGCTGATTGACGCGGAATGACAAGGGCGCGAATATCGCGCCCTTTTCTTTTACGCCGTTTCCAGACGGAACAGCGATACCGTGGACTGCAGATGTTGCGACTGCGCCTCCAGCGACTGCGTAGCTGCCGTGGCCTGTTCGACCAGTGCCGCGTTCTGCTGCGCCACCTCATCCATCTGCGTCACCGCCAGATTAACCTGCTCAATACCGCGGCTCTGCTCATCCGACGCCATGGAGATCTCTTTCATCAGCGTCGTAACGCGCATCACCTCGCTGGAGATCTCATCCATGGTTTCGCCCGCGCGCGTCGCCATATCGCTGCCCTCTTTCACCCGCGTCTGCGACTCGGAAATCAGCCCGCGGATCTCTTTCGCCGCGTTGGCGCTGCGCTGCGCCAGGGTACGCACTTCATTCGCCACTACGGCGAAACCGCGTCCCTGCTCGCCGGCGCGCGCCGCCTCTACCGAGGCGTTGAGCGCGAGTATATTGGTCTGGAAGGCGATGCTGTCGATGACGCCGAGAATATCGCCGATGCGGTTCGCGCTGTCGGTAATTTCCTGCATTTTTTCCATTACATAGCAAACTACTTCCGCGCCGCGATCGGCCGTGTCCGAAACGCTGTTCGCCAGCTTATGCGCCTGCTGCGCGTTGGCGGCGTTAAGGCGTACCGTGGCGGTAAGCTGTTCCATGCTGGCCGCCGTCTGCTCCAGCGACGCCGCCGACTCCTCGGTGCGCTGGGAAAGATGCACGTTGCCCGCCGCCAGCTCGCGGCTGCCGACGTCGATCTGCTGGCTGGCGTCGAGCACCTGACTCACCTGCACGCGCAGCGCCTGCTGCATCTCGCCGAGCGCGCGGTTAAGGCGGCCCAGCTCGTTGTCGCCCGGAGGCGGCAGCGTCTGCGAGAGATCCCCTGCCGCAACCTGTTCCAGATGCGCAATGGCACCATCAAGCGGCAGCAGCAGCAGGCGACGCATCAGCACCCAGGCCAGCACGAACAGCAGCAGCGTCAGCGCCACCGCTGCGCCGATCAGCGCCTTCATAAAAGCTTCGTTTCTGGCTGCCTGCGCCAGCTGCGCGTCGGTGACCTGATCGGCATAGCTGCCGAACGCCTCTACCGCGTTGCTGTAGTTAAGCGCCAGCTTAGCGAGATTGCCTTCCAGCACGCTGTAATATTCATCGGTATACTGTTTTTCCAGCGCGCTCATGATGGGCGTAATGCCCTGCGCCAGATAGGCGTTCCAGGTGGCGACCACCTCATCGGCCAGCTTTTTGCCCTGCGCCGTCACCGTCCCGGCTGCAATAAAGGCCTTCATGCTGTGCTGCGACGCCTGCACGTCAGCCTGCGCCTGCTTCACCGAGGCGGCGCCCTCGTCCAGCAGGCCAATCTCGATTTTGCGCACTGCCAGCGCGGCGGTGGCGCGCGCGCGCATCAGATCGCCGTTGCTTTGATAGAGCGCGTTGAGTTCGATACCCTGAATGCGGTTAATAACATCCAGCGATCGGTTTCCTTTGTTAATGGCAATGATCCCCATGACGCTGACCGCCAGCAGCAGCAGAGTCATAAAGGCGAGTAAAGCTAATAGTCCTGTGCGTAGTGAGAGCTTATTCATGATGTTGTTTTCCGTTTGCTTATATAAAGGCAGAGAATCCAGCAGCCCTAAAACGTACAAGTTATCGGCAGTTGCGCAGGGAAACTTTATCGCTATTGATGGTCATTCACCTGATCATCACCCAGGCTTAGCCCTTTCAGAAAAAGGATCGCAGGAATGAAAATAGGGATTGCCGCCGCAGGCTTGCTGGTATGCGCCTTCGCGCAGGCGCAGCAGAACCCGGTCGACGAGGCGCTTAAAAACTGTCTGAATGACGCCTCCACTACCCTGGCGATGGTGAACTGCTACGGCCGCGCCAGCCAGGGCTGGGACGGCGAGATGAACGCGCAGTATGCGCAGCTAATGAAGCAGCTCAGCGGCGAGCCAAAAGAGAAACTGCGCAGCGCGCAGCGGCAGTGGCTGGCTTATCGCGACAGCTGGCAGGCAGCGAGCGCGGCTTATTTCACCCGCACGCAGGGCTCGCTGGCGCAGGTTTCGCTGGCGGCGCAGGGCGTCGATCTGGTGCGCAATCAGGCGCTGATGCTGCGGTCGCTGAATAAAGGCAGTTGCGCCCGCGACGCCGATTGTTGATTAATGGGGGGTATCTCTTACTCACGCGCTGGCGCTGGCCAGCGCATCCATCTTTTTTCAGGGAGAAATCATGGCTGCGTATGCCTCTACCCTTATTCTTATCGGCCTCGCGGTCCTCAGCTATTTCGTTCACAACAGCGCGGTCACTATCTCTATTCTGATCCTGCTGGCGATCAAGCTCACGCCGCTGTCGCAGTTTTTTCCCTACGTTGAGAAACAGGGCATCCAGCTCGGCATTATTATCCTGACGGTCGCGGTTATGGCGCCGCTCGCCAGCGGTTCGCTTCCCGCCTCCTCGCTGCTGAAGTCTTTCGCCAGCTGGCAGTCGATCGTGGCGATTCTGGTGGGCATTTTCGTCGCCTGGCTGGGCGGGCGCGGCGTCAGTTTTATGAGCGCGCAGCCGTCGGTGATCGGCGGCTTATTAATCGGTACGGTGATTGGCGTCGCCTTCTTCCGCGGCGTGCCGGTCGGACCACTGATTGCTGCGGGGATCGTCTCGCTATTTGTGGTCGCGAAGTAAGGCGAGGAGCATTCCGAAAGGTCAAAATTGGGGCATACTTTCACAGGCAGTTGGCTATAATAGCCGACACACAACATGTGACTATTGAAGGAATGCCCGATGAGTTTGAACCAGGTGCCTGCAGGTAAAGAACTGCCAGAAGATCTCTACGTTATCATTGAGATCCCGGCCAACGCCGATCCGATCAAATATGAAGTCGACAAAGAGTCTGGCGCCCTGTTCGTGGACCGTTTCATGTCCACGGCGATGTTCTATCCGTGCAACTACGGCTACATCAACAACACGCTGTCGCTGGATGGTGATCCGGTTGACGTGCTGGTTCCAACCCCTTATCCGCTGCAGCCGGGCTCCGTGATCCGCTGCCGTCCGGTTGGCGTGCTGAACATGACCGACGAATCAGGTCAGGATGCGAAAGTGGTCGCTGTGCCGCACACCAAGCTGACCAAAGAGTACGATCACATCAAAGATGTGAACGACCTACCGGAACTGCTGCGCGCGCAGATCACCCATTTCTTTGAGCACTACAAAGATCTGGAAAAAGGCAAGTGGGTGAAAGTTGACGGCTGGGCAGACGCCGAAGCGGCGAAAGCTGAAATCGTTGCCTCTTTCGAGCGCGCGCAGAAGAAGTAATCTGTCGCCGACCGATATAAAAACACCGTCCCCTGGACGGTGTTTTTGTTTACAGCGGTCAGAATTCTGTGGGTGATATGGCCCACCTGCAGAAAAAAACACCGTCCTCTGGACGGTGTTTTTGTTTATGCGTCTGACGGTGGATCGTCGCGCCTTAGCCAGTCGCCGCTGGCGATGCGCTGACGCCCTTTAACCGGCCGCTGGTAGACGTAGAGCCATGCGCTGCCGTAAGGCGTTTGCATCAGCTGACGTTTGTATTCGCCAGCCTTTGTGCGCAGTGCATCCAGCTCACCCAGCGTAGTGGCATCGATGCGGTAAACTTCACAATAGACGGTTCCTTCGCCCGGGATCACGCCCGGATAATGGCCAAGACTGTAGAGCTCATAGCCCTCAATCTGCATATCCCCCAGCCATTGCGCATTCGTCATCCAGTGACTGTTTCCCTGTTTGCGCCGTAAACTGCCGTAGACAATTATTCGCATTGCTAAAACTCAAACTGATAGAGCAAATCAAGAGCCTGGTCCACACCGGACACGGCTTCCAAATAGAGTTTGGGCATCAGGCGATAACGCAAGGTTAACGTCGCCAGTGAATCAAATATGCCAACACCATATTTTACTTGTAGACCCGGCAGCACATAGCCGCTGACCTGCACCTGCTGGCTGTCGCCAACGCCGGCAGTATCAAGGGCAAGATTGCTGACGCCGAACGTCTCGCCGATTTTACCCACAACCTGCCCACTTTGTGCAACCCCCAGTCCAACTAAGGCAGAAGTTAATGCGTTGCTGTCACCGTCCGTTCCCAGTCCCTGGCCGCGCAGCAGATAGGAAAGCGCCTCCTGCTGCGACATCGCCGGATCGGAGAAGACTTCGACTTTCGGCTCGTCCGCCAGTCCGGTGACGCGCAGGCCAGCCGTCACGTCATCTTCTGTCGCCTCGGGATTACGGATCGCCTCAAGGTTGATATAGGGCTGATCCGGCGGGCCGGCGAACTGCAGCTCGCCTTTACGCACAATAAGATCCTGACCGTAGGCATGGAAGCGACCGGACGGGATATTGATCTGGCCGTTGAGGCCCAGCCCGGTTTTATCCTGCACTACTTTCAGATCGCCGTTAAGCTTCGCCTTCAGGCCAAAGGCGGACAGGCGAACATCGTTGCCGACGTGAATGACCAGATTGCTGTTAATCGGGATCGCAGCACTTTTCGGCTGAATCGGCTGCAGGTTTTTATCCAGCAGCACTTCGTCCGACGAGACGCCTGTAGCGCTCTCCGGCACTTCCTGCACCGTAATGCGCGCCCAGGGAATATCTACGCTGCCGTCCAGACTGAAAGCCGCTGGCGTTGCTTCGAAGACCAGGTCCGGCGAGACGTCCATGCGCACCATCGGCGGAACAGTGACCCGCACGCGGCTGCCCTGCGCGGCGATGCGCGCACGCCAGTTGTCAAGCTGGCTCCAGTCCGCATTGCCGTTGAGGTTGATATTGCCCTGCGCGGTCTGCACCAGTCCATTGAGCGTCGAGCTCATGCCGTTGAACACCATGTTCAGGTTAGCAGCGGTGAGATCGACCGGCATAAAGTTGCCGTCGACGTCGACGCCCTGCAAACCAAGCTGGCCGAAGATCTGCGGCTGCTTCACGCTGCCGCCGAGGCGCAGGCTGCTGTTCAGGTTGCCTTTGATCTTCTCGCCCTGCGCCAGCGCCGGATTGAGCATCGTCAGTGAGATATTGCGGATATTGACGTTGCCGCCCAGCGTACGACGGTTCTGCGGATCGCTGATCTGCACGTTGCCATCGAGCTGGCCGTTGTTGGCAATACGGATCAGCCAGTCAAGATCGGCGCGGCCGTTGCGCAGCGCCGCGTTGAGGTTCAGCGTGTTGAAGTCGATGGGCAGCGTATTGCCCTGCACATCCTGTCTGACCTTAACACCGTTGCCCTTCAGCGAGACGGTGCCGGTCGGCAGCGCGCCGTCCGCCGTCCAGTTTACGCGCGCGTCGCCGCTGAATACGCCTGCAAGCTGGGTGGCGTCAGGCAGGAACGGCTTGATCATCGCCAGGTCGAAGCGGTTGAGCGCGATATGCGCATGCCCGCTCGGGCCGGCTTCAACCGGCTCCGGCACGCAGAGCTGCGCGTTGGGGTTCTGCCAGCAGTGCGGGCCGATAGTGGCGGTCTGCTTCGCGTTCAGGTAGTCGATCGCCATCGCGCGCGTCAGTCGCCATTCGCCGACCGGCGTATCGAAGCGCGTGTCGTTAAGCGCCCCTTTCCAGCGCTGCTGCTGACGATCAAAGCTGCCGCTAAGCGCCAGCTGACCGGAAACCGGCTCGCCCTGCACCTGCAGCTTCAGCTGATGCTGTTTTTCATTGCCGTCGGCGTTGAGCGTCAGCAGGCTGATAGTAAGCGCATCCTGTTTCAGCTGCTCGACGCGCAGCTGCAGCTTACCGGCGATCTGATCGCTGGAGCGGACGTCGCCGTCCAGCGTTACGCGCCGGATCTGCAGCTGCTGCCAGCGCAGGCCGGTGGCGTTAAGATCGGCCAGCAGCTGCGGCGCCTGCAGGGTGCCGCGCGCCTTGATGGTGCCTTTAGCAACGCCGCCCAGTCCCGGCAGCGCGTTATCGAGATGGGGCGCGTCGATGGTGGCGTCAAGATTGAGCGCGTCGCCCAGCGAGCCTTTCACATCGAGATTATTGCGGCCCAGGGCGATTTTCACGCCCGGGATCTCCCACTGGTTATAGCTGTTGCCCTTCAGCGACCCTTCGGCGCTTACCGCGTTTTGCTTAACGTTGCCCTTCAACTGCAGCTGCGGCACGCTTACCTGCCAGCTGCCGCCGTAGAGGCTGCCGCGCGTGGCGATTTTGCCGTCCAGCTTCGCTGGCCAGTCAGGATACTGGCGCGCGGTGTCGATGCCGGAGAGCGTCAGCTCGCTGCGCCAGCTAATGGCTTTGCTCCAGTCCACCAGCGCCGTGAGATCGACGTTGCCCTGCAGCGCGCCGATGCGCAGCTTGTCGAGATTGAACTGCTCGACGTTGCCTTTGCCGTCCAGCGCCACGGTAGCGGGCGGCACGCTGTCGCCTTTCACCGCCGTACGCAGCGACATCACGTAGTCAGTGGCTTTGCCTTTAAACTGATAGTCGAGATTATCTGCCTGATACTGCACCGCGCCGGTCAGTGGCCAGCGCAGCTGCGGGCTGGTGAGATGCAGCGACAGCGGCAGGCCCGCCACCGCCAGCTGAGTGGCGGCGTCAAGCCGGGCCCGGACCGGACCGGAGAGGTTGAGGCCCAGCTTCAGCTCGTCGCGCATCGCGCCGCCCAGCTCAAGCTTGATCTTCTCTCCTTTCAGCGGATCGACGTTCGCAGTGCCGTTGAGCGTGAAATTTACCGGCCAGTTGTCCGCCAGCGTCGCTTCGCCGCTGCCGTTAAGCTGGCCAAGCGTCGAGTCGACGTCCAGCGTCTGCAGCTGCAGTCGGCGGTCGGCCGTTTTCGCCTTCAGCAGCAGGCGATTTACCGCAATGTCGGTATCGCCAGTCAGACGCAGCTGCTCGCCAAGGATCTCCTGCACGTCGATATCGAGCGGCAGACGAAAATCGGGCAGCTCCGGCAGCAGCGGTTTGGCAAACATCGCCTGCAGGGTTTCGCCCAGCGGCTTTTCGTCCGGCTGCGGTTTCTGCACTTTCGGCTGCACCACCTCTTCGCTGGCGACCTGCGCCGCTTTCGGCAGGGCCACCAGCAGACTCTGGATATGCGTCGGGTTGAGCGTCAGCGCGCGCCCCTGCCACTGCAGTCCGGTGGTGAAATCGAGCAGCGAAATGGCAGTGTCGTCGATTTTCACATTGATATTATGCAGGCCGAGATGACGCAGCGTAACGGGATAAGGCGTGCTGAGATCGCCGCTGCCGTTATCCTCTTCCTGCGGTGCCTCCTGCGCGGGGGCCATCTTTTTGCTGTCGACCACCACGCTGACATCTTTCAGCGCGATGTCGTTAACGCACACCGACGAGTGCAGCAGGCAGTTGAGATCGACCGCCAGATGAAAGGTGCCGGCGTCAACGCTGACGCCGGGCATTTCATAGCGCAGCCCACTAATGGTCAGGTTGCGCCAGCCGCCCTCTACCTGTTTGATCGATAAGCCCGGCACCCAGCGCGCCGCGCCGTTCAACACCAGATGCAAGCCAGGCGTCGTGCCGATTAAAAACGCCACGCCTCCCAGCAGCACTACCAGAAAAATCAGTATGCCGATCAGGACCTTTTTCCACAGCTTCATAGTTCAGGCCCCAGTCCGATATAAAATTGCAAACCATGCTCCTCGCTGTCGCCAATCGGCCGGGCAATATCCAGTTTGATCGGCCCGACCGGCGACGCCCAGCGCACGCCGAAGCCCGCGCCGGTTTTAAAATTGCTCTGTTTGATGTCGTTGACCGCTTCACCTGAGTCAATGAACGCCGCGCCCCACCATTTGCCGGTCACGTTGTACTGATACTCCAGCGAGCCGGTGGCGAGCTTCGAGGCGCCGGTCAGCTTACCGTCCTCGTCGCGCGGGGAAATATCTTTGTATTTGTAGCCGCGAATACTGCGATCGCCGCCCGCGAAGAAGCGCAGGTCAGGCGGCACCTTTTCAAAGTCGTTGGTTTCGATCCAGCCGAGATTGCCGCGCGCCACGAAGCGATGTTTATCCGCCAGCGTGCGGATCCAGACGTTCTGCGCCTGCAGGATCAGGAAGTCGACGTCTGAACCCCAGGTGGTGTCGGAGACATCCACCGAGTAGCGCTGCGAATCGCCCCATGTCGGCATCAGGCCGCCGCGTGAGCGGGTGCGGTTGAGGCTGACGCCCGGATAGAGCAGCATCGTGGTGTTGGTAACGCTGCCCTGGGTAAAATGATCGAGGCTCCATTTCAGGTTGATCGCCTTCTGCCAGCCGGAGCTGTTCTCCCAGTAACGCGATACGCCGAGCGTCGAGGTGTCAGCTTTGGTGTCGTTCAGATCAGTGCGCTTCAGGCCGCCGGAGAAGATGTAATACTGCTCCAGCGGGCTTTTCAGCAGCGGCACTTTGTAGCTGAGGTCGAGCTGCTGCTCTGGCGCGGAGAGATAGGCGTCCGCCGTCAGGCTGTGGCCGCGATCGTTGACCCAGGGCTTTTTCCAGCTGCCTTTCAGGCGCGGGCCGACGTCAGTCGAGTAGCCGATACCGGTTTCGATGGTGTTTTCGGTGCGTGGCGATACCACCGCGCTCAGCGGCAGCACTTTGGTTTTCCGCCCCTGCGCGAATTCCGGCGCGACCACCACCGAGTTAAACCAGCCCGTCGCCGAGAGACGACGGTTCAGCTCGGCGAGATCGCGCGAGCTGTAGTAGTCGCCTTTCTTAAAGGGAACCAGGTTTTTCAGATACTCTTCGCGGATCTGCGAGCCGGAGAAGCTGACGTCGCCGAAGCGATAGCGCTGGCCGCTGTCATAGTCGATATCCCAGAAGGCTTCGCGCCGTTCAACGGAAACGCCGAGCTGGCTCTTTTTAAAATCGCCGTCGAAATAGCCGTTGCGTAGCGCCAGGTTCGAAAAGCCGCTTTTGAATTTGTCATACTCGCCGTGGTTGAGCTGCCGCCCTTTTTTCGGCGTACCCTGTTTCACCCAGGCCCGATAGTCGGGATCGCGCAGCGCGTCGCCTTCGAGCACGATAGTGCTGCCAGCGATTTTTACCGGCTCGCCGGGTGTGACATGGGCAATAAGTACCGGTCGTCCGCCCTGCGGCGGCGCGGGACGCGATTCAAAATCGATGTCGGGCTCGTAGTAGCCGAGCGCCTTCAGCCCTTGCTGGATTGCCTCTGAAACGCGCGCGCGAAAACGGCCATCGTTCGACACCTCGTCGGCGCTGATGGTCGAGAGGCGAGCACGCACGTTTTTGTTGAGATCCCCGGTTAAGCCTTGCACTTCAAGGCGCACTTTCGCTGCCTCAGCGACTGGCGCGGCGGCCAACAGGCAGGTCATAAAACAGACGTGAATTCGTGGCACGCGTACTCCTGTTAATCATGCCGACCCCTATTCCGCGGGGCGTGATATATCCCTGATATAAGAACATCGCAGCGGCGCAGTCATCATCATAGCCGTATAAAGCGGCCTGCGGCGGCGAAAAACGGTTAACAAAGCCAAATAGCGCCCTATTGTCAGCAAATGGCCGGACCGATACAACCGCTGCGCAGCAGAAGCGCTCGCCACTCGGATTAATCTGAGCGAAACGGCGTCGCCGGGATCTCTGGCGGCGTTGAGGGCGCTGCTGCTATAATCAGCGGCGCAGGTTACGCCTGCTCTATTTCTGCCCCGGCGCTGCTCCGCACCGTCGATAAGGCGCAGACATTTTTGGCACGGATAGCCCAGACTACGAGGTGAGTACAATCGGTACGCCCTTTGCGTGCGCTGCCCAGGCCAAAAATGACAAGTGGATAACCTTTTGGATAACCTATGTTAGATAGCTTGCTTGTCATATTATTGCTGATCGTGATCAGCGCCTTTTTCTCTCTCTCGGAAATCTCGCTGGCCGCCGCCCGCAAGATCAAACTGAAACTGCTGGCCGATGAAGGCAATGTCAACGCGCAGCGCGTGCTGAAAATGCAGGAAACCCCCGGCACTTTCTTTACGGTGGTGCAGATCGGCCTGAACGCGGTCGCTATCCTCGGCGGTATTGTCGGCGACGCGGCGTTCTCGCCAGCCTTCCGCAGCCTCTTTAACCGCTTTATGGAGCCGGCGCTCGCCGATCAGCTCAGCTTTATCTGTTCCTTCGTTATCGTCACTAGCCTGTTTATTTTGTTCGCCGATCTGACGCCGAAGCGCGTCGGCATGATCGCGCCGGAAGTGGTGGCGCTGCGAATTATTAATCCGATGCGTTTCTGCCTGCTGGTGTTTAGCCCGCTGGTATGGCTGTTTAACGGCCTGGCAAACGTCTTCTTCCGCGTCTTTAAGCTGCCGATGGTGCGTAAAGACGACATTACCTCCGACGATATTTACGCGGTGGTGGAAGCGGGCGCGCTGGCAGGCGTGCTGCGTAAGCAGGAGCACGAGCTGATTGAAAACGTCTTTGAGCTGGAATCGCGCACCGTACCCTCCTCGATGACCTCACGCGAAAACGTGGTCTGGTTCGATCTGCGCGAAGACGAAACCATGCTGAAAAGCAAAATCGCTGAGCATCCGCACTCTAAATTTCTGGTGTGCGACGGCGATATCGACCATATCGTTGGCTATGTCGATTCTAAAGAGCTGCTGCTGCGCGTGCTGGGCAATCAGAGCATGGCGCTCAACAGCGGCGTGCAGATCCGCTCGGCGTTGATTGTGCCGGATACGCTGACGCTCTCTGAAGCGCTGGAAAGCTTTAAGACCGCCGGTGAAGACTTCGCGGTGATCATGAACGAATATGCGCTGGTGGTGGGCATTATCACCCTGAACGACGTGATGACGACGCTGATGGGCGATCTGGTCGGCCAGGGTCTGGAAGAGCAGATTGTGGCGCGCGACGAAAACTCCTGGCTGGTAGAGGGCGGCACGCCGATTGATGATGTAATGCGCGTGCTGCATATCGACGAGTTTCCGCAGTCGGGCAACTATGAAACCATCGGCGGCTTTATGATGTATATGCTGCGCAAAATCCCGAAACGCACCGATTTTGTGAAGTTCGCCGGGTTTAAGTTCGAAGTGGTGGATATCGACAGTTATCGTATCGATCAGCTGCTGGTGACGCGGATTGACGATCGTCCGCCGGTGCTGAATGTGGCGAAAACCACGGAAGCTGAAGAGTAGAAAATCAGAGGGCGCCGACGGCGCCCTTTTTTATCAGTTGAACTCCGCCTGAAGGCGCAGAACCTGACGGTTAATTTCGGACATCACGCTCAGGTGCTGGATGTCCTTTACGCGCGGGATCAACACTTTCCCTTTGTCGAATTCGAACGCGCCAACGTCCTTGATATACATCCTTCCTTTGAACAGCGTTTTTACATATTTCGCTATTTGCAGTGGATTATAGCGTTGGAAGATCTTCATGCTGTCTAACTCCTGTACATTTATAAATACGCTTCGCCGTTTCCAAGTTCGGTACGAGCCCATGAAGCGCAAAGTGCCGGTAAACTATAGAACACTCAGCTGGGATAATGTTCCGAAAACTGAACTTTTTTACTGAATTGACACATCATTACAGAATAGTCTGTTATCACGCTTTACCAACACAGTATAAATCCAAACTTGTTAAGAAATTGTGGCATGAATAACAAACCTGACACCTTAACAAGACAGGCGCATCATCCCTGCTTACTATTGCAGAAAAATGACCAACTGGTCCGATCACTAAGGAGACTCACAATGCGACTCGCCTGTGCCCTGTTTGCGCTGGTTTTATTACCCGGCGCGGTTTTCGCTCATAGCCTGAAAGAAGATCAGCGCGTGCCTGCAGTCGGCGTTGACGATAAAGGCGAGCTGCTTTACCAGCAGGATGACTTTAGCTACAAACGCTGGAACAGCGCGCAGCTGCCGGGCAAAGTGCGCGTTATTCAGCACATCGCCGGTCGCTCATCCGCTAAAGAGAAAAACGCCGCCGTAGTTGAAGCGATCAAAGCCGCGGCCTTCCCGCACGATCGCTACCAGACCACGACTATCGTTAACACCAATGATGCTATTCCCGGCACCGGCATGTTTGTGCGCAGCAGCATTGAGAGCAACAAAAAGCAGTACCCCTGGTCGCAGTTTATCGTCGACAGCAAAGGCAACGTAAAGCGTGCCTGGCAGCTTGAAGATGCCGGTTCGGCTATTGTGGTGCTGGATAAGAGCGGTCATGTCCGCTTTGTTAAAGACGGCGCGCTGACGCAGGAGGAAGTGACGCAGGTCATTACGCTGGTGCGCACGCTGCTTAAATCATGAATGAAAACGGGAGGCTTTCGCCTCCCTTATTGTTCAAAACAGCGACACGCGGAAACCGGGATTGAGAAAAGATTCACGCGGCGCGTAGTCCAGAGTTTTGCCTTGCCAGTCGTGGACGTGCGCGCCAGCAGCGACGGCGACGGCGTGCCCCGCGCCGGTATCCCAGATATTGGTCGGCCCGAAGCGGGGATAGAGCTGCGCTTTGCCCTCCGCCACCAGACAGAACTTCAGCGAAGAGCCGATGGCGACGGTCTGATGCTCGCCCAGCTGCTGCAGATACTCTTTCAGTTCATCATCGGCATGGGAACGGCTGACCACGACCAGCGGCGGTCGCGCCTCCTGCACGTGGATCGGCGTCTTATGGTCGCCCTCCTCTTTCCAGGCTTTCCCCTCTGCGGCGGAATAAAGCACGCCGAGCGCAGGCGCATATACCACGCCCATCACCGGTTTGCCCTGATCGATCAAGGCGATATTGACGGTAAACTCGCCGTTGCGCTTGATAAACTCTTTGGTGCCGTCGAGCGGGTCGACCAGCCAGTAGCGCTGCCACTGTTGCCGCTCGCTCCATGAAGGCGGATCCTCTTCCGACAGCACCGGCACTTCCGGCGTCAGCTGTTTCAGCCCCTGCAGAATAATATCGTGCGCGGCAATATCCGCAGCGGTCACCGGGGAGTCGTCGGCTTTGCGGGAAACGTCTACCGGCGTTTCCTTTTCATAAACCAGCATGATCGCGTTGCCCGCTTCGCGCGCCAGCTGGCAGATTTGCTCTAACATCTTTCACCTCCTCATCGGTGGCGACTGCACGACGTCATCGTGCGCCACATCGGTTAAATTTTAGCAGCTACTGCGCCGCCGCCCGGGCTTCCGGGCGCTTTTCTCTCAATATTTTAACAATATCAATACCATAGATTGCGCCTTGCCGCTATGCCGTACAGTAATCACCCTTTTCAACCTGTAAAACGTTAAACCCATCACGTATTCCTCTGACACATCATCATTCTTTTACATTAATTTGAGAGACTTACCCTTTTGCAGCAGGAGCACGCATGTTTAAACCCACTATCACCTTTCTGGCGCTGAGCCTTTCAGTCAGTCTGCACGCCGCCACCGTTGATCTACGTCTGCTGGAAACCACCGATCTGCACAGCAATATGATGGACTTCGACTACTACAAAGATACCCCCGACCGAGAAGTTCGGGCTGGTACGTACCGCGTCGCTAATCCATGCCGCGCGTCAGGAAGTGAAGAACAGCGTGCTGGTGGATAACGGCGATATTATTCAGGGCAGCCCGCTCGGTGACTATATGGCGGCGAAAGGGCTACAGCAGGGCGAAATCCATCCCGTTTATAAGGCGCTGAATACGCTGGATTACAGCGTCGGCAACCTTGGCAACCACGAGTTCAACTACGGATTGCCTTACCTGCGCAAGGCGCTGACGGGCGCGCGTTTTCCCTATGTGAACGCCAATATCATCGATCTTAAGACCAACCGACCCATGTTTACGCCCTGGCTGATTAAGCCTGTTCAGGTAACGGATCGCGACGGCAAGACCCAGCTGTTGAAGATCGGCTTTATCGGCTTCGTCCCGCCGCAGATTATGGTGTGGGATAAAGCCAACCTGCAGGGCAAAGTGCGCGTAGAGGACATCACCGAAACCGCGCGGCGCTATGTGCCGCAGATGCGCGCGCAGGGCGCGGATCTGGTGGTGGCTATTCCCCACTCCGGCCTCAGCAGCGAGCCTTACCATGCAATGGCGGAGAACTCGGTCTACTACCTGAGCCAGGTTAAAGGCATTGACGCTATTCTCTTTGGCCACGCCCATGCGGTTTTTCCCGGTAAAGATTTCGCCGCCATCAAAGGGGCCGATATTGAAAAAGGGACGCTGAACGGGGTTGCAGCGGTGATGCCCGGCATGTGGGGCGATCATCTCGGCGTTGTGGATCTGGTGCTGACCCATGAAGGCGGCCGCTGGCAGGTCAGCGACAGTCGAGCGGAAGCGCGCCCGATTTACGATGCGGTGCAGAAAAAGTCGCTGGCAGCGGAAGATCCGGCGCTGGTTAAAGTGCTGGCGGAGGATCACCGCGCCACGCGGGAGTTTGTGGCGAAACCGATCGGTAAGTCTGCCGACGTGATGTACAGCTACCTTTCGCTGGTACAGGACGATCCGACCGTACAGATCGTCAATAACGCGCAGCGCGCTTACGTAGAACATTTTATTCAGGGCGATCCCGATCTGGGTCGTTTGCCGGTGCTCTCCGCCGCCGCGCCGTTTAAAGCGGGCGGTCGCAAGAACGATCCCGCCAGCTATACCGAAGTAGAGAAAGGCGAACTGACCTTCCGTAACGCCGCCGATCTCTATCTCTATCCTAATACGCTGGTCGTCATGAAAGTGAGCGGCGCGCAGGTAAAAGAGTGGCTGGAGTGCTCCGCCGGTCAGTTTAACCAGATCGATCCGCAGCGCAGCAGCGCGCAGTCGCTGATCAACTGGGATTTCCGTACCTATAATTTCGACGTGATCGACGGCGTTAATTACCAGATCGATGTGACCCAACCGGCGCGCTACGACGGCGAATGCCAGCTCATCCATCCCGACGCTTCGCGTATTAAAAACCTCACCTGGCAGGGCAAGCCGGTCGATCCGCACGCCACCTTCCTGGTCGCCACCAATAACTATCGTGCCTACGGCGGCAAATTCGCAGGCACCGGAGATAAATTTATCGCCTTCGCCGCGCCCGATGAGAACCGCGCGGTCGTCGCGGCCTATATCAGCGCGGAGACCAAAAAACAGGGCGAAGTCAGCCCGCAGGCGGACAACAACTGGCGACTGGCGCCGATAAAGAGCACCACCCCGCTCGATATTCGTTTTGAGACCGCGCCGGGCGAGAAGGCAACCGCCTTTATCCGCAGCCATGCGCAGTACCCGATGCAGCCGCAGGGCAGCGACGAGATCGGTTTTGCTATATGGAAGCTAGATTTACAGCAGAAATAAGCGCGTAAAAAAGCCAGCCTGCAGGCTGGCTTCATCATTCTGATACGCTGCGCAATTGTCGGGCGTGCGCCTTGTTAACCGCGCAGGCGTAGCTTACAGAATTTCCAGCAGCTCAACTTCGAAGATCAGGGTGCTGAATGGCGGAATGGATGCGCCAGCGCCGCGCTCGCCGTAGGCAAGGTTGTGCGGAATCGTCAGTTCCCACTTCGAACCGACCGGCATCAGCGTCAGCGCTTCAATCCAGCCTGCAATCACGCCGGTCACCGGGAATTCTGCCGGTTCGCCGCGCGCGACCGAGCTGTCGAATACCGTACCGTCGATCAGTTTGCCCGTGTAGTGGACGCGCACGCGATCCTGACGTGACGGGATTGGACCGTCGCCCTGCTTGATCACGCTGAACTGCAGGCCCGATTCGGTGCTGTTAACGCCTTCGCGCTGCGCGTTTTCAGCCAGGAAAGTCTGGCCTTCAGCAGCCATCGCCTGCACACGCTCGCGACGCACGCCTTCAGCGCGCTCGTGCACTTCACGCAGCGCACGATGCACGACGTCAACCGGCACCGCCGGCGAATTCCCTTCCAGCGCGTCGCGCAGGCCCGCGAGCAGCGCTTCTGGCTGAAGTCCCTGCAGACCAGACTCCAGCAACTGCTGGCCAACCTGTAAACCAATTCCGTAACTTGCTTGTGATTCGACGCTGTCGAATGAAGGGGTCGTCATCTTGATACCTGTCTCTTTCGCTAATTTGAACCGGAAGCATATCAGCGCGGGCCGCTGGCGTAAAATCCCACGCCGCGCAGGTGACTTTTCGCGGTGAAACAGAAACAATACGCAGGTCATATTTCTAAAGGCTGGCAGGCACGTCGCGCCCGTATTGCCCATACTATAAATCTGGACGAGGGCAACTTTTCCAGAGCACTGAAAAGAAGAGAAGATACATGGGTCAAATCGCCCCACAACGCCGCAGGACGCGCGCGCCACGCACATTGCGCACATTGCGCCAACGCTTCGCCTGGCGGTCTGTTAAACCGCCGCGCGCCGCTGGCGATGAGGAGGATTCACGAATGGCTTCAGACGCGCCTTCCCGCTTGCCCGCCTGGATCGGTAAAATCTGGCACTATACGGATCACATCCGCTGGATGTCCCCACTGCCGCCTGCGCACCGGCGCGGCATCGTTATCGCCCTGCTGGTCATGCTGCTGGCGTTTTTATGGCCATCCAGCTCGCCGCAATACCCTGTCGAGCGCCCGCAGACGCAGAGCACTGAAAAAGAGGTGCCAATGCAGGCGGAGATTTACGACCAGAAAGCGCCGCAGCAGACTACGCAGCCGCCGAAAGCGGATTCTCAGGGTGAGTGGCACAACTACACCATCGCCTCAGGCCAGACGCTGGCGCAGCTGTTTCGCGACAATAATCTGCCGGTGGGCGACGTGTTCGCCATGGCGCGCGTAGAGGGCAACGATCAGCCGCTGAGCGCGCTGCAGAGCGGACAGCAGGTGAAGATTCGACAGAATGCGCAAGGCGTAGTGACGGGACTGACCGTGGACGGCGCTAACGGCCCGGTGCTCTTTACTCGCCAGCCGGACGGCACCTTTATCCGCGCGCAGTAAAAGGCCGGATTTACGAACGGGCCGCCTTTCCTGCCGCCCGATCGTCAGACACAAAAAAGCCGGCGCAAGGCCGGCTTTTTCGCATTACCGAGTAAAATTACTCAGCAACTACATTCACAACCAGTTTAGCGAAAACTTCGCTGTGAACCTGGAAGTCAACTTCATGCTCACCGGTGGTGCGCAGAACGCCGTTCGGCAGACGAACTTCGCTCTTAGCCACGTCAACGCCAGCTGCAGTTACAGCGTCAGCGATGTCGCGAGTACCGATAGAACCGAACAGTTTACCTTCGTCGCCTGATTTAGAGGCGATGGTCACTGAACCCAGTGCATTGATTTTCTCAGCGCGTGCGTTGGCAGCAGCCAGAACGTCAGCCAGTTTGGCTTCCAGTTCAGCGCGACGAGCTTCGAAATATTCAACGTTTTTCTTGGTAGCCGGGACAGCTTTGCCCTGCGGTACCAGGAAGTTGCGCGCGTAGCCCGCTTTAACGTTGACCTGATCACCCAGGCTGCCCAGGTTTGCTACTTTATCAAGCAGAATAACTTGCATTACCTTATCCTCTTAAAGTCGTTAATGGACAGTTGCCGATTACTGATGACGATCAGTGTACGGCAGCAGAGACAGGTAACGCGCGCGCTTGATAGCACGAGCCAGCTGACGCTGGTATTTTGCGCGAGTACCGGTGATACGGCTCGGTACGATCTTACCGCTTTCAGTGATGTAGTTTTTCAGCGTAGCGATATCTTTGTAGTCGATCTCTTGAACGCCTTCCGCGGTGAAACGGCAGAACTTGCGACGACGGAAATAACGTGCCATTTGGCTAGTCTCCAGAATCTATCAATTCAATCTGCTCGGCATGCAGCACCATTTTACTCTGTCCATTTCGCGCCTGATGGCAGCTAATGAAGCCTTCGAGGGTGAGCAGCGTGCCGACCGTTATATGTTGAGTAATCTCCTGATGAAGCGCGCCGCTGATAATCACGGGCATTCTGCACCAGGCTTGCCGGTGGAAACCGGCCTCTTCCTGCACTGAGCGGTGCTCAAGCACGAACTGACAGTGAGGAATTCCTGACGGGCTCACTTTTCGAACCGGCGTCTTGCACACGGTGCCAGACAGGCGCAGTCGATTGGCCGTCACGAATGATTACTCTTCAGAATCCCCAGCATCTGACTCGTCAGAGGTTTCGTTAGCGAAGTCTTCGCGGCGCTCACGACGCTCGTCTTTCGCTTTAACCATCGGAGATGCTTCGGTTACCGCGTGCTTAACGCGCATAACCATGCTGCGGATAACGGCGTCGTTGAAGCGGAAGTTCGTTTCCAGCTCGTCGATCACTTCCTGCGGCGCTTCAACGTTCAGCAGAACGTAGTGAGCTTTGTGCAGTTTGTTGATCGGGTAAGCCAGCTGACGGCGGCCCCAGTCTTCCAGACGGTGGATCTTGCCTTCTGCACCAGTGATAGCACCAGTGTAACGCTCGATCATGCCCGGAACCTGTTCGCTCTGGTCAGGATGGACCATAAATACGATTTCGTAATGACGCATCGAAATTGCTCCTTACGGATTATTCAGCCTCCTGTCAGGGTCAGCTGCGGCCCACGGAAGCAAGGAACGTTATAGGTCGTGAAACATTCTATGAATGTAACGCGCCCCTGAATGCAGCTGAAAAATTGACGCGTAATCATACTGACGCCGGACGCTAAACTCAAGCGCACATTTCATTAAATCGTCATTAAAGAGGCTTTATGTGCTAACGCCTTAAATTCATCGGGTTGCGCATCACTCCATCAGTTTTTCTGATAAAGGCGTTCAGCGCCACCGTCTGGCATCGGCGCTGGCGCGCACTAAACTTGATCATGACGCGGTGAGTTGCATTCGCGGCGTCGCAGAGTGTGTTCCCATCAGTGAGGAGTCGGGCATGAAAACGTTCGTCATCGCCACTTTACTGGGTCTCTTCCTGTCTCCACCCGCCCTTGCCAGCCAGACTGACTGTGCGCAGCAGATAAGAAGTAACAGCAGCAAAGCGGCTTCAGGCTATGTCTACGTCAATCGACTGGACGCGCCGGGCAATACGCACGCCAGCGCCACCACCAGCGCGGCGGAGCGATTGTCGAATCAGCTGTAATACCTGCAGGGCAACGGGCTGACGGGGTTCCGCCAGCCCGGCTGTGTTACAGATGCTGTTTAAAGAAATCTGTCAGCGCGCGCAGCGCGAAAGGGGTAATTTTATGACCAATTCCCTTTTCTGAAAGGAAGGTCATATTCTCCGCCTCGCCGCTGGCCCGCAGCGCCTCCACTAACCGCGCCGTTTCGGCGAAAGGCACCACGTCGTCCGCTTCGCCATGCCACAGCAGCAGCGGCCGGTTCGCCAGCGCCTCTAGCTTTTCGCAGGGATCGTAAGCTGCCAGCGGTGCCATAAGCCGATCGAACTGCGCCTGCTCCTCTGGCGTGTTCACCTGCAACGGCGGAAAGAGCGACCGGCTCAGCTGCATAAAGTAGCCGGAGCCCATCAGGCAGGCGACGCTGCGGATCTGCGGATAGCGCGCCATCGCGCCCAGCGCGGTCATGCCTCCCAGCGACGCGCCCGCCACGCCGAAGCGGTCGCCGTCAATCAGGCCAGCGGCACGCAGTGCGTTTTCCAGCTGCGGCATCTCGTCAATATTACGCTGCAGGATCTGCCAGAAACGGGCGAGCCGTACGGCGTCGTTGCCATTATCCCGCGCGCCATGCAGGTCGGCGTCAGGCATCACGGCGCGGAATCCCGCCTGCGCCAGCGCCACGGCCAGATAAGCGTAAACCTCTTTAGACGAGGTGAACCCATGGTAAAGCAGCACCGTCGGCAGCGCCGCGTCGCGCTGGCCCGCTGGCGCGGCGTGCAGCACCTGAATGCCCGCCAGCCGTTCTGTATTCAGTTCAATCATGCTCGCCCCGCTGTGGATGTCGACTCCGCTGAGTTTACGTGCCTCAACCTTAATCTGCGAACAACTTCACAAATCCTTTACAAGATTTAGGGGGTAAACCTTTTGCTGCCGATGCCGTTAATCGTATATCCCCCAAATCCCATCCAAAGGTATCTTATGAAGCGTCTCTCTCTCAGCACCATGAGTCTTGGAGTTAAGCTGTCTGTACTGACGTCTCTCAGCGTCGCGCTGCTGCTGTTCGCCCTGACCCTGACCCAAAGTCACAACGCATCCCGTCAGCTGCAAAGCCTGGCCATGGACGACATGCACAATCAGGTGCAGGGCATCAGTGAAATGGCGACGATGTTTAACGCCACCCTCAGCGAAGAGGTCGACAACTATACCCAGCTGTTCACCAGCTTTTTGCCGCAGCGCTTTAGCCGCGACGAGAGCTCACGTATTCAGGTGGGGGAGTTCTCGACCCCAACCCTGCGCGCCGGGCTTAAAACCCTGAACCTCGATCAGGTCGCGGTCGACGACTTTTTACAGCGCACTACCGCCGTCTCCACCATCTTCGTGCGCGACGGCGACGACTTTTACCGTATCTCCACCTCGCTGAAAAAAGAGGACGGCAGCCGCGCCATCGGCACCCGTCTCGATCGCAGCAGCGCGGCGTGGAAAAGCGTGAGCCGTGGCGAGATCTATCGCGGGCTGGCGACGCTGTTCGGCCACCGCTACATCACGCAGTATCAGCCGGTTAAAGATGAGGGCGGCACCGTCATCGGCATCCTGTTCGTCGGCGTACAAATCGATAAGCAATACGCGCTGATGCGCGACAAAGTGCTGGCGCGCAAGCTGGGCGACAGCGGCCATTTCTACGTGCTGAACGGCGCGCCAGGCGCAGCGCAGGGGCAGTATCTCTTTGCCGCGCAAAATGAAGGCAAGCAGCCAGCCTGGGACGCCAGCGTGCAGCAGGCGCTGCTGAGCCAGCCGCAGGGCGTGCAGGAGGCGGAGCTGGATGGCGAAAGCAAGATGCTGGCATGGCAACAGCTTCCGGGCTGGAACTGGATCGTCGTAGGCGAAGTGAGCCGCGACACGCTGCTGGCCCCGATTACCCACAGCCGCAATCTGTTTATGCTGACCGGCCTGGCGCTGGTGCTGATTTTTGCGTTGGGCTTTGTGCTTTACAGCCGCCGCGCCATTACCCGACCGCTGCAGCAGGTGATCCACCTGGCTGAGCAGTACGCAGCGGGCAACCTGCGCGTGCATCTTGATACCCAACGCCATGATGAAGTCGGCCAGCTGATTAGCGCGATTAACGGCATCGGCGACGGGTTAGAGAAGATTGTTGGTCAGGTACGCGTTGCCGCGCAGGAGATCAGCGACGGCACCGATACCATCGCCGCCAGCAGCCTCAACATCAGCGAGCAGATTGGCCGCCAGGCGAGCAGCGTCGAAGAGACTTCAGCCAGCATGGAGCAGTTCGGCGCGACGGTAGAGCATACCGCCGATAACCTGCGTCAGGCGATGACGCTGGTAGCGGAAGCGAGCGGCCTGGTGACCCACGGCAGCCAGACGGTGAGCCGTTCAGTGAATACCATGTCGGCGATTCAGGTCTCTTCTAAGAGCATTGCTGATATTACGCACGTTATTGAATCCATCGCTTTCCAGACCAATATCCTGGCGCTTAACGCAGCGGTAGAAGCGGCGCGCGCGGGCGAACACGGACGCGGCTTCGCGGTAGTAGCGGCGGAAGTACGCGCGCTGGCACAGCGCAGCGCGCAGGCGGCGAAAGAGATCGACGGCCTGATTGCTACCTCGATCCGCAACGTCTCAGAAGGTCACCAGCTGTCGCAGCAGACCCATGACGCCATGACCCATATCGTGTCGCACATCGAACAGGTGCAGGCGCTGATGAGCGAAATCAACGTTGCGGCGCAGGAGCAGGCGGCGGGCATTGGGCAGGTCAACCTGGCGATGAATCAGATCAGTCAGGCGACCCATGAAAACAGCGAGCTGATGGCGCAGGCGGATGCTTCGGCGCAGAACCTGAGTCACAAAGGTCATCATCTGACGCAGTTAGTCAGCGTATTTCATCTGAAATCCTGACCCTCTTTTGAGACGGTGGCTTACACTTACTCCACCGTCCCTCTGGAGGAAACGTTATGCGTTACGCTTACTTACTGACAATGGCGCTGCTGTTAAGCGGCTGCTCGGCGATGAGAACCACGCCGCAACCGCCGCCTGCGCCCACTCACCAGGCGCAGGAGATCACGCGCGCGCAGAGCGCCGGTTTGCCAAGGCTCGGCAGCATCACCACGCAGGTACGCGGTTCGCCGGATGACGCGCAGCGTTCGCTGGCGGCGGAAGCCAATAAGCGCGGCGCGGTTTACTATCAGGTGATTATGCTGGACGACACGGTGACGCCGGGATTCTGGTACGGCACAGCGATCCTGTACGGCGCGTCACCCACCGCTGGCGCGCATCAGTAAGCGCTCAGCCACCAGGCTTTCCAGCGGACGGACGCCACGACTGTCGAGCCACTGCCGGCACCATGCATCCGCCAGCGGCGGTTCGGCATATTTCAGCAGCTGTGCGCCCGTGGCCAGCAGAAACAGGCGCTGGGCGGTGTCACGCGCCTGGCTCTCCTGCAGCCGGTTCAGGCGCAGTTTTAGCTGTCGCCAGCCAGCATCAAACAGACGATTGACGCCTCTGACCGCGTCGAACTCCTGATTCAACATCTCCATTACGCCCGGCTGCTTACGCAGCACGCGCAGTACGTCGAGGCACATCACGTTGCCCGATCCCTCCCAGATGCTGTTGACCGGCATATCGCGATAGAGACGCGGCAGTTCGCTCTCTTCGCAATAGCCGATTCCGCCCAGCACCTCCATCGCTTCAGCCACAAACGGCATGCCCGCCTTGCAGACGGCGTATTTTGCCGCCGGTGTGAAGAGCCGCGCGAACACCCCTTCCAGCGGCTGCGCCGGTTGCGACCAGGCGCGCGCCAGCCGCATCAGCAGCGCCGTTTGTCCCTCAAGCTGCAGCGCCTGCGCCGCTAATACCTGACGCATCAGCGGCTGATCCACCAGATTTTTACCCATAACCTGACGCTGGTGCGCATGGTAAAGCGCGACGGAGAAGGCGCGACGCATCTGACCATGGCTGCCGAGCGCACAGTCGAAGCGGGTCATGCCGCCCATTTTGAGTATCATGCGCACGCCGTCGCCCTCTTCCCCCAGCAGCCAGCCGGTAGCGTCCTGAAATTCCGCTTCGCTGCTGGCGTTGGCGCGGTTGCCCAGCTTATCTTTTAGCCGTTCAAGACGAATGGCGTTGCGCGTGCCGTCCGGCAGCAGACGCGGCAGGAAAAAGCAGCTTAACCCATTGCCGCTTTGCGCAAGGATCAGGTGCGCGTCGCTCTGCGGGACGGAAAAGAACCATTTATGGCCGGTGATGCGCCAGAGCGAGCCGGGCGCGCGATCCGCCAGCGGCTCCGCGCGCGTGGTGTTGGTGGTGACGTCGCTGCCGCCCTGCTTTTCCGTCATGCCCATGCCGATCAGCAAACCGCGCTTCTGGTCGCCCGGCAGCGCGTGGGTGTCGTAGCGATCGCTGAGCAGCGGGTCGCGCCAGTCGCTAAAGGCGTCGGGCAGCCAGCGTTGCAATAGCGGTATGGCGGCGTGCGTCATGGTCGCCGGACAGAGCGTGCCCGCCTCGACCTGAGCGTGAAGGATAAAGCGCGCGGCGCGCGCCACCATGGCGCGATCGAGCACGTCGGGCTGCCAGCTGAGGTTGTGCAGACGACTGGCGCAGACGCCCTGCATCAGCAGGTGCCAGGCGGGATGAAAACGCACCTCGTCGATGCGTACGCCGCGCGCGTCGTAGCGTAGCAGCTCCGGCGGCGCGGCGTTAGCCAGCCGCCCCAGCTCCAGCGACTCGGCGCCCCCAAGCTGCGCGCCTACCGACGCCAGCCACTCGCGATCCCACTCCGCACCTTCGCGCGCCAGCGCTTCGCGCAGCGGCGTGTCGGAGAGAAAGAGATTGCTGTTGCTAAGGGGCTGCGGCTGATTAAAAACGGTGTGGGTTGTCCAGGTCATAACCACTCCTCGCAATGCGTGTCCCGATAAGTATGGGAGAGCGCCGCGTGGTTATGCCTGGATCTGAAAAGTTTTGCGGCGGCGATCACGCCCCGCGCTGGCGTACCGCTTCGAACAGGCAGACGCCGGTCGCGACAGAGACGTTAAGCGATGAAACGCTGCCCGCCATCGGGATGCTGATCAGCTCGTCGCAGTGCTCGCGCGTCAGACGGCGCATGCCTTCGCCTTCTGCGCCCATCACCAGCGCCATCGGCCCGGTCATTTTGCTCTGATAGAGGGTATGATCCGCTTCGCCAGCGGTGCCCACTACCCAGATGTTGTATTCCTGCAGCAGACGCAGCGTGCGTGCCAGGTTGGTGACGCGAATCAGCGGCACGTTCTCCGCCGCGCCGCTGGCCACTTTCTTCGCGGTAGCGTTGAGCGAGGCGGAACGATCTTTTGGCACGATCACCGCATGCACGCCTGCGGCGTCGGCGCTGCGCAGGCAGGCGCCAAGGTTATGCGGATCGGTAACGCCATCCAGCACCAGCAGCAGCGGTTTCTCCAGGCTCGCCAGCAGATCCGGCAGATCCCCTTCCTGGTACTGACGGCCAGGCTTAATGCGCGCCACGATGCCCTGATGCACGCCGCCTTCAACCTGACCGTCCAGCCACTGGCGGTTCGCCAGCTGGATAACGATGCCCTGAGCTTCCAGCGCCGCCACCAACGGCTGCAGGCGACGATCGTCGCGGCCCTTGAGGATAAAGACTTCCTGGAAGCGCTGGGGATCGCGCTCCAGCAGCGCCTGTACGGCATGGATACCAAAAATAATTTCGCTCATCGATCTGCTCAGTTAAGAATTGAATGGACTTCAGCGGACGCTTTCTGCGCGGCAGAAAGCGTCCGTTAACGCATCAGGCCGAATCAGGCCTGCTTTTTCGCGGCGCGCTTCGCCTTTGTGGCGGCGGCGATTTTACGGGTTTTTTCCGACGGGGTTTTGCTTTTTTTCTCTTTCTTCCCTTTGTCTGCCGTCGACTTGCCGTCGCGGAAAGCCTCGTTCGGCTCGAAGTTGCCTTTTTTGCCTAACTGACGGCGACGCTTCGGCGGTGCTTTACCTTCACGCTTCGCCTTGTCGCGCGCGGTTTTACCCTCGCCGCGCGGCTGGCGCTGGCTCGAGATCAGCGCGAAGTCGATCTTGCGCTCGTCCAGATGCACCGCCTCGACCCGAACTTCAACCGCATCGCCCAGACGATAGGTGCGTCCGCCCGACTCACCGATCAGACGCTGCCCCACCGGATCGAAGCGGTAATAGTCGTTGTCCAGCGAGGAGACGTGCACCAGCCCGTCGATAAAGAGATCGTTCAGGCGCACAAAGAAGCCGAAGCCGGTCACGCTGGAGATCACGCCGTTAAAGGTGTTGCCGACCTGATCCTGCATAAAGTCGCATTTCAGCCAGTCGGCGACATCGCGCGTGGCCTCGTCAGCGCGGCGCTCCGTCATGGAACAGTGCTGACCCAGCTGCAGCATCTGCTGCATCTCATAGTGGTAGCCGCCGGTCGCCGTAGTGTTGCCTTTCACCTCGCCTTCGGCCTGCGCCAGAAGATATTTAATGGCGCGGTGCAGCAGCAGGTCGGGATAGCGGCGGATCGGCGAGGTAAAGTGCGCGTATGACTGCAGCGCCAGACCGAAGTGTCCACGGTTTTCCGGATCGTAGACCGCCTGCTTCATCGAGCGCAGCAGCATGGTCTGCAGCATTTCCGCATCCGGACGATCGGCGATCTGCGTCAGCAGCTCGGCGTAGTCGATCGGTTCCGGTTTAGTGCCGCCCGGCAGCGAAAGCCCCAGCTCGTTAAGTACGGTGCGGAAGCTGGTAATGCTGTCGTCGCTGGGACGATCGTGGTCGCGGAACAGCGCCGGCTCCTGATGCTTCTCGACAAAGCGCGCCGAGGCGATATTGGCGAGGATCATGCACTCTTCGATCAGCTTGTGCGCGTCGTTGCGTACGGTGCGCTCTACGCGTTCAATACGACGTTCCGCATTGAAAATAAATTTCGCTTCTTCGGTCTCAAACGAGATGCCGCCGCGCGACTCGCGCGCTTTTTCCAGCACCTTATACATGTTGTGCAGCTCTTCCAGCGGCTTCAGCAGCGGCGCGTACTGTTCGCGCAGCTCTGGGTTGCCCTGCAGGATATTCCACACTTTGGTGTAAGTCAGACGCGCGTGCGAGTTCATTACCGCTTCGTAGTGCTTGAAGCCGGTCAGCTTGCCTGCGGAGGAGATGGTCATCTCGCATACCATGCAGAGGCGATCGACCTGCGGATTCAGCGAGCATAGCCCGTTGGAAAGCACTTCCGGCAGCATGGGGACTACCTGCGACGGGAAATAGACGGAGGTGCCACGCTGCAGCGCTTCGTCATCCAGCGGCGTGCCGGGACGGACATAGTAGCTGACGTCGGCAATGGCAACCCACAGGCGCCAGCCGCCGCCGCGTTTTTTCTCGCAGTAGACCGCATCGTCAAAATCGCGCGCATCTTCGCCATCGATAGTGACCAGCGGCAGCTTACGCAGATCGATACGCCCTTTTTTCGCCTCTTCAGGCACCTCTTCGCTGAGCTTGCTGACCTGTTTCTCTACTTCAGGCGGCCAGCTGTGCGGAATTTCATGGGTGCGCAAGGCCATATCAACCGCGAGGCCGGTGCCCATATTGTCGCCGAGGATCTCCGCGACTTTACCAATGGCTTTGGTGCGGCGCGTTGGACGCTGCATCAGCTCGACTACCACGACCGAGCCCATACGCGCTTGCAGCGTCTCTTCCGGCGGAATAAGGATGTCAAAGCTGAGACGGCTGTCGTCCGGCACCACAAAGCCCGCGCCCGCGTCGGTGAAGTAACGGCCGACGATTTGGTTGTTGCGCGGCTCCAGCACGCGCACGACGCGCGCTTCGCGGCGTCCTTTGCGATCGGCGCCCAGCGGCTGCGCCAGAATAACGTCGCCGTGCATACACATTTTCATCTGCTCGGCGGAGAGATAGAGGTCATCCTTCTGGCCCTCTACGCGCAGAAAGCCGTAGCCGTCGCGGTGGCCGATAACCTTGCCGCGCAGCAGATCGAGCCTTTCCGGCAGCGCATAGCACTGGCGACGGGTAAAGACCAGCTGGCCGTCGCGCTCCATGGCGCGCAGACGACGGCGCAGCGCTTCCAGGTGCTCTTCGTCGGTGAGGTTCAGCTCCTGCGCCAGCTCGTCGCGGCTGGCAGGTTTTTCGCGTTTTTCCAGATGAGCCAGAATAAATTCACGGCTCGGAATGGGGTTTTCATATTTTTCAGCTTCTCTTTGCTGAAAAGGATCGTTTGACATAGCGGTTCCTCCGATGTCATTTCAGATTCATTGCCACCGGCGGTTCGGACAATAAAATTTGGTATAAGGGTTCATTCCCCTCGACTAAGTCTGCCAGCGTGTAGCTGTCCAGTTCCCGCAGAAACAGCTGTACCGCGTCGTTTAGCGCTTTTCTTAAGCGGCAGGCTGGCGTGATGGCGCAGGCAGCGCAGTCTACGAGCTGTAGCGGCTCCATTTTGCGCACCACATCACCGATGACGATATCATGCGGATCCATCCCAAGACGGATGCCGCCATTTTTGCCGCGCGTCGCAGCGATAAAACCCGCACGGCTGAGTTGATTAATGATTTTAACCATATGGTTGCGCGACACGCCGTAGGTCTCAGTGACTTCAGTAATATTCGTCATTCTGCCTTCCGGCAAACTGGCCATAAAAATTAAAGCCCGCAGACCATAATCGGTAAAACTTGTCAGCTGCACAATTACCTCAGTGAATCACCCATGGCGTGTTGATTAACTTCGTCCGCGTTGCGGTTGATTTTAATAGTAAACCGGCTTGCGGTTACTCTAGATGATAAACCAGAGTCGAACCCAGAGTGTGTTTTTTTCAGCCGAACGGCGATGTGATAAAGCGAAGGGATGATAAGCGGCTTGTTCAGCGGGGGAAACAGAGGCCGGAGCAGCTCCGGCCTGTGCAGGATTATGCGTCGAACGGATCGCGCAGAATCATGGTTTCGCTACGGTCCGGGCCGGTAGAGATAATATCAACCGGTACGCCCGTCACTTCTTCAACGCGTTTAATGTAGTCGCGTGCGGCCTGCGGCAGACCTTCCAGCGTTTTCACGCCAAACGTGGTTTCGCTCCAGCCCGGCAGGGTTTCATAGATCGGCTCAATGCCTTCCCAGTTTTCTGCTGCCAGCGGTGTGGTGGTGACTTCGCGGCCGTCCGGCAGGCGATAGCCCACGCAGATTTTCACTTCTTTCAGGCCATCCAGCACGTCCAGCTTGGTCATGCAGAAACCCGACAGGGAGTTGATCTGTACCGCGCGACGTACCGCGACCGCATCCAGCCAGCCGGTACGACGACGACGACCGGTGGTCGCGCCGAACTCGTTGCCTTTGGCACACAGGAACTCGCCGATATCGTCAAAGAGTTCAGTCGGGAACGGGCCAGCGCCAACGCGCGTTGAGTAAGCCTTAACGATGCCCAGCACGTAATCGACGCAGCGCGGGCCAATACCCGAACCGGTCGCCACGCCGCCGGCGGTGGTGTTGGACGAGGTCACATAGGGATAGGTGCCGTGATCGATATCCAGCAGCGTGCCCTGCGCGCCTTCGAACATAATCAGGTCGCCGCGCTTCTGCGCCGTATCCAGCAGGTCAGAGACGTCAACAACCATGCTGGTCAATACATCGGCAACCGCCAGTACGTCGCGCAGCACTTTGTCGTAGTCGACCGCATCTTCTTTGTAGTAATTAACCAGCTGGAAGTTGTAGTAATCGACAATCTCTTTCAGCTTGACGGCGAAGGTCTCTTTATTGAAGAGATCGCCGACGCGCAGACCGCGGCGCGCCACTTTATCTTCATAGGCCGGGCCGATGCCGCGACCGGTGGTGCCGATGGCTTTCGCGCCGCGCGCTTTTTCGCGCGCCAGATCCATCGCGACATGGTATTGCAGGATCAGCGGGCAGGCTTCAGAAATCAGCAGACGTTCGCGTACCGGTACGCCACGCTCTTCCAGGCCTTTCATCTCTTTCATCAGAGCTTCAGGCGAAAGCACCACGCCGTTACCGATAATGCTGGTTACGTTTTCGCGCAGGATGCCAGATGGAATTAAATGGAGGACGGTTTTTTCACCGTTGATGACAAGCGTATGGCCTGCATTGTGGCCACCCTGGTAGCGCACAACATAGTTAGCGCGTTCAGTCAGAAGGTCTACGATTTTACCTTTGCCTTCGTCACCCCATTGGGTGCCCAGTACGACGACGTTCTTACCCATTTTCAAAATCACCGATTGCTTAAAAATGGATTCTACCATCTGATCTTGCGGCTTTCAGCACTTTTAGCATACGTTTGCGCGCATTTTTCGCCCGAATTTTGCTCACTACAACATCCAGGGGAAACGGAGCGCAAAAGGCACAATTTAGCCGAAGGATAAAAGAATCAGGCGCCGCTGTGAGCGCTGAGCATGTAATAAATCACCACGCCTGCGACCACCAGTCCGCCGCCGAAACGGTGCAGCAGGCGATCCGGCAACTGCGCCATGCTGAGGATCATACGGCGCCAGATGCGCGGCAGAAACATCGGACCCAGGCCCTCCAGCACTAATACCAGCGCCAGCGCCATCCATATGGTTGTATTCATTTGCCATTCCAAAAAAAAGGCCGACATTATTGTCGGCCCGTAGGTTATAGCAGTTCTTATCGCGTCGCGTTAGAGGGCGCTTTCATATATCGGAAGAAATCGCTGTCCGGGCTGAGCACCATCACATCCTGATTGCCTTCGAAGCTGTTTTCATAGGCGCGCAGGCTGCGGATAAAGGCGTAGAAGTCCGGGTCCTGGCTGAACGCGTCAGCGAAGAGTTTCGCCGCCTCGGCATCGCCGTCGCCGCGCGTGATCAGCGCGGTACGCTGCGCCTCCGCCAGCGTGCGGGTAACCTGATAGTCCGCCTGAGCACGCAGTTTTTCCGCCTCTTCCTGACCCTGCGAGCGCTGGCTGCGCGCTACCGCTTCACGTTCGGCACGCATACGGTTGTAAATCGCGTCTGAAACCTCGGTCGGCAGGTTGATCTGCTTGATGCGTACGTCAACAACCTGAATACCCAGCGCCGCCATGCTGTTTGGGTTGATCGCTGGCTCTTTGCTGTTGGTTTCGCGCTCGACGCGCGCCGCTGCGCTGGCGATAGCATCATCAGCCGCTGGCGTCTGCACCTCGTCGTCGCTGCCGGCGCTGCCGGTATTCAGCGCATCACGCACGTCGGTGGTCAGACGGCCGCGGGAGTCCGTTACGATGTCTTTCACGTCAAGACGCCCCATCTCAGAACGCAGACGGTCGCTGAACTTACGTTTCAGCAGCACTTCCGCCTGTGATACGTCGCCACCGCCCGTCGCCAGGTAGTAGCGGCTGAAATCGCTGATGCGCCATTTAATATAGGAATCAACAATCAGGTCTTTCTTCTCTTTGGTGACGAAACGATCCGCCTGGTTGTCCATGGTCTGAATACGCGCGTCCAGCGTTTTTACCGTCTCAAGGAAGGGAACTTTCATATGCAGACCCGGCGCGAACACCTGCGGTTTGTTTTCATCGTCGCGCAGCACTTTACCGAAGCGCATAACGATGCCGCGCTCCCCTTCCTGTACCACGAACAGTGAAGCGTAGAGCGCCACCAGTACAACAATAATGACTACAATTATGGGCTTACGCATCGATTACTCTCTCCCTTCGCGCTGGGTATCGTTGCGCAGAGCATTGGCCCGACGCTGATCCATGATGCTGTCTGGACTGTAGGCTGACGTGTCGCTGCGGCTGGCGGTGCTGCCGGGCGAAGCGGGCAGCGTAGACAGGCTCGCGCCTTTCTGGCCGCCTTGCGCCGCGCTGCTTGCGCCGCGCATCAGCTGGTCGAGCGGTAGTACCATCAGGTTATTGCTGCGATCGTTAACCAGCACTTTACGGGTATGGCTCAGCACGCGCTCCATGGTTTCGATATAGAGGCGCTCTTTGGTAATAGCCGGCGCTGCTTTGTACTCAGGCAGCAGCTTAGCGAAGCGCGCCACTTCGCCCTGCGCTTCCAGTACGGTCCGTTCTTTATAAGCGCGCGCCTCTTCAAGAATGCGCTGCGCCTGGCCGTTCGCGCGCGGCTGTACTTCGTTCGCGTAGGCTTCCGCCTCGCGCACATACTGCTCGCGGTTTTCGCGCGCGGCGATCGCATCGTCAAATGCGGCTTTCACCTCTTCCGGCGGACGCGCCGCCTGGAAGTTAACGTCCAGCAGCGTGATGCCCATGTTGTAAGGACGAATGGTTTCGTCAATTTCACGCTGCGTATCGCTACGCACAACGGTACGCCCTTCGGTCAGGATGCGGTCCATCGTGGAGCGACCGATAACGCCGCGCAGCGCGCTGTCGGTCGCCTGGCGCAGGCTATCGTCCGCGCTGGTGACGGCGAACAGGTAGCGCTCAGGATCGGTTACGCGGTACTGCACGTTCATCTCGACGCGCACCACATTTTCATCGGAGGTCAGCATCACGCCCGTTGCGGCAAGCTCACGCACCGCTTCGACGTTCACTGCGCGCACCTGATCGATAAAGGTGGGTTTCCAGTTCAGGCCTGGCTCAACCAGATGACTGAACTTGCCGAAGCGCGTAACCACCCCGCGCTCCGCTTCTTTGATAGTGTAGAATCCACTGGCGGCCCAGATAACCACCGCCGCGACCGCGACGATACCAACCAGTTTGCCACCGCCGCCGCCGCTGCGCTGACCACTGTCACCCTGTTTGCCACCGCCCAGTCCGCCGAGCTTTTTGCTCAACTTACGGAAGATATCATCCAGATCCGGAGGTCCCTGTTCACGACCGCCTTTATTTCCCCCAGAGTTGCCGCCTTTATTATTGCTGCTTCCCCACGGGTCGCGGTCCTGTCCGTTATTACCGGGCTGATTCCACGCCATGTTCTACTCCATTTATTGTTAGTGCGCTGTTTACCCTGCAGCTTTCAGGCTGTAGCTCTTGTTGGCTGCCTTCGTTCACCCCGCTATTTACCGGTGTAAACGGACAGGGAGAATCATCCCAGAAAAACGGCAGCCGCCTGCTACACCATACACGCTATTGCGTAAGGACGTTTGGGCAACGTGTCAAACTATGTAATCGAGCAGCGCCGGTTCCTGCTTGCACAGGCGTCGCCAGTCAACCATCGGCATACGCACGCGTAGCCCGACGCCGCCGTCTTCTTCATTCCATTCATCTTCAATGGCCTGCAACTGATAGAAGCGGCTGCGCAGGCGGCCCGCTTCCGGCGGCAGGCGCAGCTCGAACTGCGCGATTTCGCCCGCCAGCCGCTCAGAAAGCGCCTGCCACAGCAACGGTATGCCTTCGCCGCTCTGCGCTGAAAGCCAGACGCGGACTGGCAGATTTTCTTCATTACGGTCGATGCGCGGCACGAATCCGTCCAGCATATCGATTTTATTCATTACCAGCAGCGTGGGGATCTCATCCGCCTCGATCTCTTCGAGCACCGTATCGACCGCTTCGATGTTCTCGTTTACGCGCACGTCGGCGGCGTCGATCACGTGCAGCAGCAGCGTCGCCTGACGCGTTTCCTGCAGCGTCGCTTTAAACGCGGCCACCAGGTCATGAGGCAGATGACGGATAAAACCAACGGTATCCGCCAGCACCACTTCGCCGACGTCTACAACGTTCAGACGGCGCAAGGTCGGATCAAGGGTTGCAAACAGCTGGTCCGCCGCATAGACGTTCGCGGAGGTAATGGCGTTGAACAGGGTGGATTTTCCGGCGTTGGTATAGCCGACCAGCGACACGGTTGGCACGTCCGCTTTAGCGCGCGCCTGACGTCCCTGCTCGCGCTGCTTTTCTACGCGCTCAAGCCGGGACAAAATCTGGCTGATTCGATTACGCAGCAAACGGCGGTCGGTTTCCAGCTGCGTTTCGCCCGGGCCGCGCAAGCCGATGCCGCCTTTCTGGCGTTCAAGGTGCGTCCAGCCGCGTACCAGACGGGTAGCAAGATGGCGCAGCTGGGCCAGCTCGACCTGCAGCTTACCTTCATGCGTGCGGGCACGTTGGGCAAAAATATCCAGGATAAGACCAGTACGGTCAATGACTCGGCATTCGCACAGGCGCTCCAGATTACGTTCCTGCGCAGGGGTTAAAGCATGATCGAATAAAACGACCGATGCTCCACTCGATTTTACCGCATCGGCAATTTCAGCTGCCTTTCCTTCACCGACAAAATATTTGGGATGTGGCGCTTTACGACTGCCGGTAATAACTTGCAGCGCTTCTACGCCCGCAGAAGAAACCAGGGTTTCAAATTCCTGGAGATCTTCCATCTCTTTGTCTTGGGAGAACCAGATGTGTACCAGTACGGCCTGCTCACCGGCATCATAACGGTCAAACAAGCTATAACCTCGCTTATAAAATAGAAGACCAGGACGGAAAACAGTCTGCGTTCTCCCGCCCTGGTTTGTACGAGTAGCGCGTTATTCCGCGTTATCGCCGTCTTGTTGTGGCTGCGACTGTGCAGAAGCGTTGCTACCGCCGTGATGGTAGTTATTGCTGCCGCCACCAGCATTGTTGCTGTGGTGAGAAACCGGGCGTGATGGAACCACGGTAGAAATGGCGTGCTTGTAAACCATCTGGCTTACCGTGTTCTTCAACAAAATCACGAATTGATCGAAAGACTCAATTTGTCCCTGCAGCTTAATACCGTTGACCAAATAAATCGAAACCGGAACACGTTCACGACGCAGTGCGTTCAAAAACGGGTCTTGTAATGATTGCCCCTTAGCCATTCTATCTTTTCCTTATATGCTTGTTGTTTATTACTTGTAGAACCGAAGTCCTGAAAATACTGCGTAAAAATTTGCGCACGATAACCAACCAATTGTACACAATCACCCATGCTTCGCACTAAGAACCTGAAGCACCTCGTTACGCGCAGATTCTGGGCTGTCGCTGTCAAGCCAGCGTACATTTTCCCAGCCGCGTAACCAGGTCATCTGGCGTTTAGCGAGCTGCCGGGTCGCGCAAATTCCTCGATAAACCATCTCGTCGTAATCGATCTCGCCAGCCAGATATGACCACATCTGACGATAACCGACACAGCGAATGGAAGGCATGTCCGTATGCAAATCACCTCGTGCAAACAGGGCCCGAGCCTCCGCTTCAAATCCCGACGCCAGCATCTGCTGAAAGCGCAGTGCGATACGTTGATGCAGCAGTTCACGGGTCGCGGGGGCGATTGCGAACTGATACACATCGTAGGGTAACGCTTCGCCGGATGTTTTTGTCAGTTCCGTTAAAGTTTTACCCGAAATAAAAAAAACTTCCAGTGCTCGCGAAAGTCTCTGCGGATCATTCGGATGAATACGCCCCCCGGCCACCGGGTCGATTTCACACAGCTGACGATGCAGCTCATCCCACCCTTTTTCACGCGCCATTTGCTCTATGCGCTGACGCACCTCAGGATCGGCCGAGGGGAGCGGCGACAACCCTTCCAGTAATGCCTTGAAATAGAGCATAGTTCCGCCAACAAGCAGCGGAATACGGCCGTTCTGAACGATCTCCTCCATGGCCGCCAGCGCATCGCGACGAAAGTCGGCGGCTGAATAGGCTTCCGACGGATCGCGAATGTCCAGCAGGCGATGAGGCGCCAGGGCCAGCTCCTCAGCCGAGGGTTTAGCCGTACCGATATCCATCCCGCGATAGATTAAGGCAGAGTCAACGCTGATAAGTTCCACCGGCAGCTGCTTTCTTAACGCAATCGCCAGCGCGGTTTTGCCCGAGGCGGTCGGCCCCATCAAAAATATAGCCTTCGGTCGGCCAGCCTGGTTTTGTTCACTCATGCTTAAATGCGGCAAGCGCGCTCTCAATATCTATAGTCTGAATCAGGCCCGAAGGCGGCGACTTTAACAATTGCGGACAGAGCCTTTCGAGATCCGCCAGCAGCGCAATCGCCTGCGAGTGATTCCAGTGGGAGGTTTCCGTCTCGCAGCGTCGCGCCAGCCAGTGAGCCAGCTGCAGGGCGTCGCTCTCCGGCTGCTGGGCAAGGTAGCCTAACAGTTCTGGGATCAGGATTTGTAAATTTTGCGTGCGTAAGGGTAAAGGCACCGCGCGCAGCGTAACGTGATCGCCTTCCGGCTGCAGATCGATGCCCATCGCCTGCAGCAGGCTCTGCTTATCTGCGGCGATCTGGCGCTCCGGCCGGGCGACCTTCATGCGCACCGGGATCAGCAGCGGCTGCGGCTTCAATCCCGTCTCGCCTGGCTGTAGCTGCGCATGCCGCACCCAGCGCGCCGCCACCGGCAGCGAAAGCAGCTGCAGTCGCTGCTCCTGTTCCAGTAGCGCATAACGCTCCTGCATTACCGTCAACACGCGGCCGAAGCTCTGGGCATGCGACGTCAGCGGCGCATCAGCAGGCTGCGCGCGCGGCATGACTGGCGGCGCGGCCGGTTCAGCCGGCGCGCGCTGGCCCGACGTCGGCGTTTTCAGCAGTTGCTGATAGACCGCGCCCTCGCGCTTGCTGTAGCTGTTCTCTTTATTCTGCCAGGTCGGCTGCGCGCTTCCGCCGCCGCCGCTTCCACTTCCACTTCCGGCTTCGCTGCGGCGCGGTGCGGCGGGCTGGGAAAAGTGATTGCCGCCCGCCGCCTGACGATTCTCTGGCTGCCAGCGCGGCGCAGGCTCTTGCGCCTGCACTGCTGGCAGGGTCGGCGCGCTGCTCGCCTGCAGGACGCTCATTACCCCCTGGAAGATAAAGTCGTGCACCAGCCGTGACTGATGAAAGCGCACCTCATGCTTGGCGGGATGAACGTTGACGTCGACCTGATGGGGATCGATTTCCAGGTAGAGCACATAAGCTGGCTGCTGGTCGGCCTGCAGCTGGGTCTGAAAAGCCTGGCGTATCGCATGGTTAATCAGCTTGTCGCGCATCATACGACCGTTAACGTAGCAATACTGAATATCAGTCAGCTGACGCGATCCGGCCGGATCGGCCACCCAGCCGCGCAGCAGCAAATCGTCGTGCTGCCAGTCGATGCGCAGCGCATGTTGCATAAAGGTCGCGCCGCAAATCGCGCCCAGCCGCCGTTCACGCTGCGCCTCGTCGCTGACCGCGCGGTACTGTCGCATCAGCTTGCCGTTGTGGCTGAGCGAGATCGAAACGTCAAAACGCGCCAGCGCGATACGGCGGATCACCTCGTCGATATGGCCGAACTCGGTTTTCTCGGTGCGCATGAATTTTCGGCGCGCGGGCGTGTTGTAGAAGAGATCGAGCACTTCCAGCGTGGTGCCGGACGGGTGCGCCGCGGGTTTAACCGTCACCTCCATCTCGCGGCCTTCGGCGTAAGCCTGCCAGGCTTCGCTCTGGGCCTGGGTGCGCGAGGTTAAGGTTAAGCGCGAGACCGAGCTGATGCTGGCGAGCGCTTCGCCGCGAAATCCCAGGCTCATAATGGCCTCAAGATCGTCGAGCGAGGCGATTTTACTGGTGGCGTGACGCGCCAGCGCCATCGCCAGCTCCTCTTTACTGATGCCGCAGCCGTTATCGCGAATGCGGATCAGCTTCGCGCCGCCTTTTTCAATATCAATGTCGATACGCGTCGCGCCGGCGTCAAGACTGTTCTCCACCAGCTCTTTTACCACCGAGGCAGGGCGCTCGACGACTTCGCCCGCCGCAATCTGGTTAGCCAGCTGCGGCGGTAAAATTTGAATAGGCATGGTGTTTATCCTTGTTGAGCTGGCCCGGCGCCTGGCCGGGCTGACCGTCAGGAGGCGGGGATTTTCAGGGTTTGCCCCAACATAACGTTCGAGGACTTCATATTATTCGCCTGGATGATCGCCTGTGGGCTGACGCCGTAATGCGCGGCGATTGCCGTCAGCGAGTCGCCCCGCACCACTTTATGCCGCGTCGGCGCGCGCGCGGCCACGCTGTTGCTGGCCGGCACTTTCAGGCGCTGTCCGACCCAGACCACATCACGCTTAAGCCGGTTCATGTCGCGCAGCGTGCCCATGCTGACGCCATATTTCGCGGCGATGCCGGAAAGCGTTTCGCCGCGAGTCACCGTATGACGCTGCACCGCGCCGGTATACTGCGTGGTGCCGGTCGCCGGATTACTGGCGACGCTCACCGTCGGCGATGAGCCGAGCGGACGGTTTTCCTCCTTTGGGAGCGATTGTAGCGGGTGCGCCAGGAAATAATTGCGCAGGCCTTTGTAGATAGCCATCGCAATTTTATCCTGGTAAGCGCTACTGCCGAGCAGTCGCTCCTCCGAGGCATTACTGATAAAGCCGGTTTCTACTAACAGCGAGGGAATATCCGGCGAACGGAGCACGCCGAGGCTGGCGTGCTCCGGCAAACGCTTGTGCAGCGGCGAAACGCCGCGCAGCTGTTGCAGCACCTTCACCGCGACGTCATAGCCAACGCGCTGTGAGTGGCCAAACTGGAGATCCAGTACCGCCTGGCTGAGATAGGGATCCGCCTGGCTGTTTGCCAGCAGATCCCCGGCACCGCCCAGCAGTTCGGACTGCTTCTCGCGCTGCTCCAGCCAGTTCGCCATTTCGCTGTTGGCGCGGCGGTTAGAGAGCACCCATACCGAGGCGCCGGTAGCGCTGTGGCTCGGCGCCGAGTCGGCGTGAATAGAGACCAGCAGGTTGGCATTCTCTTTACGCGCCACCTCGGAACGACCCATCACCGAGATAAAGTAGTCGCCGTCGCGCGTCAGCACCCCTTTGAACATTGGATCGTTGTTCAGCAGCACCTTCAGCTTGCGCGCGATAGCGATAGTCACGTTCTTTTCGTGCAGGCCGCGCTGTCCGGTCGCACCGGGATCCTGGCCGCCGTGACCCGCGTCGATCGCGACAATCACCGTGTCGTTGCTGGTGGGCATCGCGTTGCCTGGCCGCGTCGTGGTGTTGGAATTACTGACCGCCGTGACCTGGTTAGCGTTAAACGGGTTAGCGGCGCCCTGGCGCGGCGTTACGCGGCCCGGCGTCTCCGTCGCTGCCGTTGAAACGGGCGCGGCGTGGGTGACGCGCTGCCTGCCCTGAATGGTAAACACCACGTTATAGCTGCTGCCGTTACGCTGGGTGACCGCGCGGGTTTTTCCCGGCTGCGTCAGTTCGAAGACCAGCCGAATGCTCTGCTTATCTTTTGGCGTGCTGGTGCGAATGCGTTTAACGATATTTTCGCCGCTGAAGTTCAGCGGCAATCCCTTAATCACGCCGCTCTGACGAATATCCAGCACCACGCGATCCGGATTGCGCAGCGGAAAGTAACCATATACCGGCTGTCCGGCGAAGCTCAGGGTAACCGTCGCCTGACTGTCGCCATTCTCTACTTTGATATCGGAAAGGCTGGCGGCCAGCGCAGGCGCCGCAGCCAGGCAGAGTATCAGCAGCAGCGCGCTTTTCATCCTTGCGATCATGCCTGCGCCACCTGCTCTGTCAGGATCTCACCCAGCGCTGAATGCGCTTCAAGTCGTGCCTCGCGCGCAGCGCCGACGTAGCTCAGCGTCAGCGCCAGATCGGGCGGCGGCAAGACGCCAGCGCCCTGCTGCGGCCACTCGACCAGACAGATTGCGTCGCCGGTGAAGTAGTCGCGGATGCCCATAAATTCCAGCTCTTCTGGATCGGCCAGCCGATAGAGATCGAAGTGATAAAGCGCGCGCTCGCCGAGCTGATAGGGTTCTACCAGCGTGTAGGTCGGGCTTTTGACGTTGCCCTGGTGGCCAAGCGCCTGCAAAAATCCACGGCTGAAGGTCGTTTTACCCGCGCCCAGATCGCCATAGAGATAGATTACCGCCGCGCCGGTACAGGCGCGGGCCAGCTGAGCGCCCAGATCGAGGGTCGCCGCCTCATCGGGCAAGGAAATAACACAGGTCTTCATGCTTTATTATTGGGTCATCTCTGGATTAACAAACTGCCAAAGCAGCTCGAATAAATCTGTTGCCAACATGCCGCGCGTACCACGTCGCGCCGCCACTGCGTCCGCTGCCGCGCCGTGGGCCACGCAGCCTGCGCAGGCCGCGTCGAACAGCGCAAGCTGCTGCCCCATCATCGAGGCGATAATACCACTCAATACGTCACCCATGCCGCCGGATGCCATGCCGGCATTGCCGACGTCGGCGAAGGCCATTTCGCCCTGCTCGCTGGCGATAATCGTGCCGGCGCCTTTTAACACTACTACCCCGCCGTAGCGCATCGTTAACTTCTGCGCGGCGAGAAGGCGATCGCTCTCGACTTCGCTGGTCTTAATACCCAGCAGTCGCGCCGCTTCGCCTGGGTGCGGGGTAATGATGCGATTCTGACGTTTCTGCGCGTTTATTGCCAGCAGGTTAAGCGCATCCGCGTCCCAAAGCATCGGCTTTTCACTGGCTTCGACCGCTTTAAGCGCATTCTGTCCCCATTCGCGCTGGCCCAGTCCCGGGCCAATGGCGATAACATCCGCCCACTCCAGCCCGCTTCGCAGCGCCTCGTCGGTCAGTTCGTCCACCATGATTTCCGGGCGCGCCGTCAATATTGGCGCAATATTATCGCGATGCGTCAGTACGCGCACCAGCCCCGATCCGCTGCGCAGCGCCGCTTCCGCCGTCATGCGAATCGCCCCTGCGGTGCCGGTATCGCCGCCCACCACCAGCAGACGGCCATGATTGCCTTTATGCGAGGTAGGCTTGCGCGGCTTTAGCCAGTGCGACAAAAAGCTGGCGTCGAAACGCGCCATCGGCGCGTTTTCACCGGCAAGGAAAGCGCCTAAGCCGAGATCGGCATAGCGCAGCTCGCCGATAAGATCGCGCGCCTTGCCGGTAATCTGGCCAGGCTTAAGCGCAATAACGCTTAGCGTCTGCGTGGCGCTAATCGCCTCGCCCGGCGCGCAGCCGGTCGCCGCCGACAGCCCCGACGGCATATCGATCGCCAGCACTGGCGCGGCGTGCGCGTTCGCCTGCTTGATCAGGTTGAGGTAAGGTTCGGCAGGCGCGCGATTAATGCCGGTGCCCAGCAGCGCATCGATAATAAGATCGACCTCTTCCGGCCAGACGGCATCAGCGGCATGGATATCGCCTCCCGCTTCCAGCCAGGTCTCACGCGCGCGCTGCGCCTCATCCGGCAGCGGCTTATCGCTTTCGCACGCCAGCAGCGTCACCGCGCAGCCCGCTGCCTGCGCCAGCCGCGCCACCACATAGCCGTCACCGCCGTTATTGCCGTGACCGCAGAGGATTAACCAGTTGCTCGCCTGCGGCCACTGCGCGCGCGCCAGCCCGAACGCCGCCTGCCCCGCACGCTGCATCAGCTCGTACAGGGTAATGCCCAGCGCGTCGGCGCCGTCGCGCTCCAGCTGGCGCAGAGCCTGCGCAGGCCAGACGGAATATGGTAAACTGCGGCCGTTTGCTTTCGATTCCTGGTTACTCATGTCATACCCTCTCGATCTTCATCAGCTTGCTCAACAGATTAAACAGTGGGGCAAGGATCTCGGCTTTCAGCAGGTCGGCATTACCGACACCGATCTCAGCGCGGAAGAACCGCGTTTGCAGGCGTGGCTGGACAAACAGTATCACGGCGAAATGGAGTGGATGGCGCGCCACGGCATGATGCGTGCGCGTCCACATGAACTGCTGCCCGGCACGCTGCGCGTGATCAGCGTACGCATGAACTACCTTCCGGCGAAAGCCGCCTTTGCCAGCACGCTGAAAAACCCGCAACTCGGCTATGTCAGCCGCTACGCTCTGGGACGTGATTACCACAAAGTATTGCGCAATCGTCTGAAAAAGCTCGGAGAAATGATTCAGGAAAAGTGCGGTGAGCTTAATTTTCGCCCCTTTGTTGACTCCGCGCCGGTGCTGGAACGCCCTCTGGCGGCCAAAGCGGGCCTGGGCTGGACCGGCAAACATTCGCTGATCCTGAACCGCGAAGCAGGCTCATGGTTTTTTCTCGGCGAACTGCTGATCGATCTGCCGCTGCCGATTGACGCGCCGCAGGAAGAGCAGTGCGGCCGCTGCGTCGCCTGTATGACGATTTGTCCGACCAACGCTATCGTCGAACCCTACGTGGTAGACGCGCGCCGCTGCATCTCCTATCTCACGATTGAGCTTGAAGGGGCCATTCCGGAAGCGCTGCGTCCGCTTATGGGCAACCGTATTTACGGCTGCGACGACTGTCAGCTGATCTGCCCGTGGAATCGCTACGGGCAACTCAGCGATGAAACGGACTTCTCGCCGCGCGCTGCGCTGCATGCGCCGGAGCTGATGACGCTGTTCCAGTGGGATGAAAAAACCTTTTTACGTGTGACGGAAGGCTCGGCAATACGCCGTATCGGCCACCTGCGCTGGCTGCGCAATATCGCCGTGGCGCTGGGCAATGCGCCCTGGCGCGCGGAAATCGCAGAGGTGCTGAAGAAGCGGCTGGGCGAAAACCCGCTGCTTGATGAACATATTGAGTGGGCGCTGGTTCAGCAGCAGGAGAAACGGCAGGCGCTGTCGATTGATGTGCAGCCCGCGCAGCAAAAACGGCTGGTACGCGCCATTGAGAAGGGTTTGCCGCGTGACGCATGATTAATCAATGCGAATCGTCAGCTACTTTTCCACAAGCTGTGCATAAAAATAAAAAGCTGTTGTCATTCAACTGACACAGAGTGCGTCAAGGCTGGTTTTAACAAAATGAAATATCCTCATTAGGATATAATTCAATGAGTTAAATAGAGAATGTGTATAAATAATAATGTGGATAGCGCTGCTGAGCGCAGGGCAACTTGTGGATAACTCTGTTTAAAATAGTTTTACAGATCACCGTGAGCGGCGTAAAAACACGGCTGACGCGCTGTGGATAACCTGATAAGCGCAGCGGTACGCGACGATCATCAACGGCTTAAGCTAAGCGTATGATTTTTAGCGATGTAAAATTTGGAGCGGGAAACGAGACTCGAACTCGCGACCCCGACCTTGGCAAGGTCGTGCTCTACCAACTGAGCTATTCCCGCACAGGAAAGGTACTGCTAAACACATTTTGGAGCGGGAAACGAGACTCGAACTCGCGACCCCGACCTTGGCAAGGTCGTGCTCTACCAACTGAGCTATTCCCGCTTAGGAAAGGTACTGCAAACAAATTTTGGAGCGGGAAACGAGACTCGAACTCGCGACCCCGACCTTGGCAAGGTCGTGCTCTACCAACTGAGCTATTCCCGCGCCTTGTACCGTTGCATAAATTCTTCATCGGTACGGGGTGCGCATTATACGAGAAATTATTGCTGCTGCAAGAGTCTAAAAGCAAAATTTTGCGCTTTCGATTCGTTTGCCGATTAAAGCAGCAACCTGCTGTTTTCCTGCGCACCTTTCAACGCTAAAGCTGCAAAAAGTGCTCGCGATAGTATGCCAGCTCGGCGACAGATTCGCGAATATCATCCAGCGCCTGATGCGTGCCCGCCTTTTTAAAGCCTGGCAGAATCTCTGGCTTCCAGCGACGCGCCAGCTCTTTTAAGGTGCTGACGTCCAGATAGCGATAGTGGAAATAGGCTTCCAGCTCCGGCATATACTTGAAAAGGAAACGGCGATCCTGACCAATGCTGTTGCCGCAAATCGGCGAGCTGTTGGCGGGCACCCACTGCTTGAGAAATTCAATCGTCGCCAGTTCGGCGCGGCGATCGTCGAATTCGCTGGCCTTCACGCGCTCGACCAGCCCGCTGGCGGTATGGGTGCGTACGTTCCACTCATCCATCAGCGCCAGCTGCGCGTCGGACTGATGCACCGCCATCACCGGCCCTTCCGCCAGGATATTTAAATTCGCGTCGGTCACCAGCGTGGCTATCTCAATAATGCGGTCGCGCTCCGGATCCAGCCCGGTCATCTCCAGATCGATCCAAATCAGATTATTTTCATTTCCTGTTGCCATGCTGTTTCCCGCCGTAGCCGTAGTCGTCATCAATAGTGAATAAGGTGTATCATAGACGTTTTGCCCAGCCGGGCGAAGTCTGGCGAAAGCCTGAGAGGATGCGTGAGCAAAAATAAACTGTCGAAAGGTCAACAACGTCGCGTCAGCGCTAACCATCAGCGTCGTCTGAACCAGCGCGAAGCGCCGGAAGCTGACGATAATCTGTTTGGTGAAGCGGCGGAAGGCGTAGTGATCAGCCGCTTCGGCATGCACGCAGACGTTGAAGACCGCGAGGGCGAGGTGCATCGCTGCAACCTGCGCCGCACTATTCGTTCGCTGGTTACCGGCGACCGCGTCGTCTGGCGTCCGGCGCTTGGCGGCGGCAAAGGCATTGTCGAAGCGGTCCATGAGCGTAGCAGCGTGCTGACGCGCCCCGATTACTACGACGGGCTGAAGCCTATCGCCGCTAATATCGATCAGATCATTATCGTTTCGGCGATTTTGCCCGAGCTGTCGCTCAATATCATCGACCGCTATCTGGTGGCGAGCGAAACCCTGGGCATCGAACCGCTGCTGGTGCTGAACAAGACCGATCTGCTGGATGACGAGGCGCGCGCGTTCGTTGATGAGCAGATGGATATCTATCGCCGTATCGGCTATCGCGTGCTGATGGTCTCCAGCCATGCGAAAGCGGGCCTGGCGGAGCTGGAAGCCGCCCTGACCGATAGGATCAGCATTTTTGCCGGACAGTCCGGCGTCGGTAAGTCGAGCCTGCTGAACGCCCTGCTCGGCCTTGACGCGGCGGCGGCCACCGCCATTGTCACCAATGATGTTTCCGACGTTTCCGGTCTGGGTCAGCACACGACCACCGCGTCGCGCCTGTACCACTTCCCTCACGGCGGCGATGTGATCGATTCGCCGGGAGTGCGCGAGTTTGGCTTATGGCATCTCGAACCGGAACAAATTACGCGCGGATTTGTCGAATTCCGTGAATTTCTCGGCAGTTGTAAATTCCGCGACTGTAAGCATGGCAGCGATCCCGGCTGCGCCATCCGCGCCGCCGTCGAAGCGGGCCAGATAGACATTTCGCGCTTCGACAACTATCACCGTATTCTGGAGAGCATGGCGCAGGTTAAAACGCGCAAAAATTTCTCCTCCAGCGAGTGATAATCGCTTCTTATCACGGCATTGACCCTGCATCGCCTTTATAACGAGAGGGATCACGGGGGAAATTCGCCATCTGACCGGGGCGCTGATATGATTCGCCCCCTTTTGATTGACGCGAAACAAAGCCAGGAGGCTAAGGTGTTTGATCGTGTAAAACTCGGCCTGAATCATGTACTGCCGAAAAAATGGTTAACAGAACTTGCGGGTTGGGGTGCCAGCCGTCGTGGCGGCTGGTTGACCAAACTGGTGATTGATATCTTCGTCTGGTTCTACAAGGTGGATATGTCGGAAGCCCGTAAGTCCGATACCGCCAGCTATCGCACCTTCAACGACTTCTTTGTTCGTCCGCTGAAGGACGACGCGCGTCCGGTCGATCCCGACGCGAATCTGATCGTGCTGCCTGCCGATGGTGCCATCAGCCAGCTGGGCCGCATTGAAGGCGACCAGATTTTCCAGGCGAAAGGCCACCATTATACGCTGGATGCGCTGCTGGCCGGTCAGGAAGAGATGGCGGCGCAGTTCCGCGACGGCCATTTCGTCACCACCTACCTTGCGCCACGCGACTACCACCGCGTGCATATGCCGTGTAACGGTATTTTACGCGAGATGATCTACGTACCGGGCGATCTCTACTCGGTGAACCCGCTGACGGCGCGCAATATTCCGAACCTGTTTGCGCGCAACGAACGCGTTATCTGCTATTTCGATACCGATATCGGGCCGATGGTGCAGATTCTTGTGGGCGCCACCATCGTCGGCAGCATCGAAACCAGCTGGGCTGGCACCGTTACGCCGCCGCGTGAAGGGGTGATTAAACGCTGGCACTATCCGGCCGCGGAGAGTGAAGGCGCAATTGTGCTGCTGAAAGGCCAGGAGATGGGGCGCTTTAAGCTGGGCTCCACCGTTATCAATCTGTTCGCGCCGGGACGCGTCAAGCTGGCGGAGAGTCTGGAAGCCGAAAGCAAAACCCGTCTTGGCCAGCCGCTGGCGATGGCGCTGCCGCAGACCGACCCCGTCGACGTTATCGCCGACTAACCGCTGAGAGTGTTTTTGCTGTGCGATCGTTTCTCATCCTGGTGCTGAGCCTCTGGCTCAGCACCTCAGCGCTGGCGGCCACTGTGCCGGATGCCAGCCAAATCAAACAGGCGCTGGACGAAGCGAAAGCGGCAAAAAACACGCCTGCGCAGGCGGAACAGGTGCAGTCCCTTGAAGCCGCCCTCAATTATCTTTCCGAACGCGATGAGTCGCTGGAGCGCGCAAAGCAGTATCAGCAGGTCATTGATGATTTTCCCCGCCTCGCGCGCGAACTGCGCCAGCAGATCGCCTCAATAGACGACAACAGCAAAAGCGTACGCAGCAGCATGAGCAGCGCCCAGCTCGATCAGGAGATCCTGCAGGTCAGCAGTCAGCTGCTGGAGGAAGGTCGTCAGGCGCAGCAGGAGCAGGATCGCGCCCGCGAGATCAGCGATTCCCTTTCGCAGCTTCCGCAGCAGCAAACCGAGGCGCGCCGGGCGATGACCGAAAGCGATCGCCGTCTGCAGAACGGAACCACCGCCGCTTCGCCGCAGACGCAGGCGCAGCTCTGGGCGCGCCAGGCGGAAAACGCGGTGAATAAAGCGCGCGTTGACGAGCTGGAGCTGGCGCAGCTCTCTGCCAACAACCGTCAGGAGCTGGCGCGCATGCGCGCCGATCTTCATCAGCGCAAGGCGACACAGCTCGATAATTACTTACAGGCTCTGCGCAACCAGCTCAATGAACAGCGACAGCGTGAAGCGGAACTGGCGCTGGCGCGTACCGAGCAGCTGGCGGAAAACAGCGGCGACCTGCCGCCCGTTATCAGCAAACAGTTTCACATCAACCGCGAACTCTCCGGCGCCCTGAACGAGCAGGCGCAGCGCATGGATCTGGTCGCCTCCCAGCAGCGGCTGGCGACCAATCAGATTATCCAGGTCCGTCAGGCGCTGGGCACGTTGCGCGAACAGTCGCAGTGGCTCGGCGCGTCGAATCTGCTCGGCGAAGCGCTGCGCGCGCAGGTGGCGCGCCTGCCTGAGATGCCTAAATCGCAGCAGATTGATAATGAGATGGCACAGCTGCGCGTACATCGCCTGCACTACGAAGATCTGCTGCAAATGCAGGATACGCTGCGCAAGGAGCATCAGCCCGACGGACAGCCTTTTACCGCGGAACAGCGCCGTATTCTGGATGCGCAGTTAAAAACCCAGCGCGAGCTGCTTAACTCGCTGATTTCCGGTTGCGATACGCTGATTCTGGAGATCACCAAACTCAAGGTCGCCAATACCCAGCTGCAGGATGCGCTGACCGATGTGAAAGACGCCACCCATCGCTATCTTTTCTGGACGGCGGATATCACGCCCATCGGCCTCAATTATCCGGTTGAAGTGGCGCACGATCTGACGCGTCTGCTGTCGCTCAACACCCTGGGGCAGCTCGGCAAAGCGCTGGCGATGATGGTTACCAGCCGCGAGACCGTCCTGCCGCTGCTCGGCGCGGTGCTGCTGGTCGGCTTTAGCATCAGAACACGACGTCACTTCAACGCCTTCCTGGCGCGCTCGGCGAGCAAGGTGGGCAAAGTGACACAGGATCGCTTCCGCCTGACGGTGCGTACCGTTTTCTGGTCGATTCTGGTGGCGCTGCCGCTGCCGGTGTTATGGGCCGCGCTCGGCTATGGGCTGCAGCACGCCTGGCCCTACCCGATAGCGGTGGCCTTCGGCGACGGCATTACGGCGACGCTGCCGCTACTGTGGGCCTTTATGATCAGCGCGGCGTTCGCCCGTCCAAACGGCCTGTTTGTGGTGCATTTTCGCTGGCCGCAAACCCGCGTAGCGCGCGCGACCCGTTACTACACGCTGACCATCGGTCTGATTGTGCCGCTGATTATGCTGCTGATCGCCTTCGCCAATATGGAAGATCGCCAGTTTTCCGCTTCGCTCGGCCGGCTCTGTTTTATCTTGATCTGCGGCGCGTTGTCGATCGTCACCGTCAGCCTGAAACGCGCCGGTATCCCGCTCTATCTGGATAAAGAGGGCAACGGCGATAACCTGGTGAACCGCGTCTTATGGAACCTGATGATCGCTATTCCGCTGGCGGCCGCCCTCGCCTCGGCGATCGGCTATCTGGCAACCGCGCAGGCGCTGCTGGCGCGGCTGGAAACCTCTGTCGCCATCTGGTTCCTGCTGCTGGTGATCTACCACATCATCCGTCGCTGGATGCTGATTCAGCGCCGCCGCATCGCCTTTGACCGCGCGCGTCAGCGCCGGGCCGACATGCTGGCGAACCGCGCGCGTCACGAAGATGAGAAAGACTCGGCCGCGCAGAACGGCGAGGTCGAGGTAGATGAGCCGATTATCGACCTCGACGCCATCAGCGCACAGTCGCTGCGGCTGGTGCGCTCTATCCTGACCCTGATTGCGCTGGTGTCGGTGATTGTGCTCTGGTCGGAGATTCACTCCGCGTTCGGCTTCCTTGAGAACATTCGCCTGTGGGACGTCAGCACCACGGTGCAGGGCGTTGAGAGCATTCAGCCTATTACGTTAGGCTCGGTGCTGATTGCGATTCTGGTGCTGATTATCACCACGCAGCTGGTGCGCAATATGCCGGCACTGCTGGAGCTGGCGCTGCTGCAGCACCTTAATCTGACGCCGGGTACCGGATACGCCATTACCACCCTGACCAAGTATGTGCTGATGCTGGTCGGCGGCCTGATTGGCTTCTCAATGCTCGGCATCGAATGGTCGAAGCTGCAGTGGCTGGTCGCCGCGCTCGGTGTGGGACTCGGTTTTGGCCTGCAGGAGATTTTCGCCAACTTTATCTCCGGCCTGATTATTCTGTTTGAAAAGCCGATTCGTATTGGCGACACCGTGACTATCCGCGATCTTACCGGCAGCATTACGCGCATCAATACGCGCGCCACCACCATTATCGACTGGGACCGTAAAGAGATCATTGTTCCGAACAAAGCCTTTATCACCGAACAGTTCGTTAACTGGTCGCTCTCCGACTCGGTAACGCGCGTGGTGTTGACGATTCCTGCGCCCGCGCATGTGGACAGCGAAGAGGTGACAACGGTGCTGAGGCAGGCGTGCGAGCGCTGTAGTTATGTGCTGGATGTGCCAGCGCCGGATGTCTTCCTGGTTGATTTGCAGCAGGGCATCCAGCTGTTTGAGCTGCGTATCCACGCTGCGGAGATGGGCCACCGTATGCCGCTGCGCCATGAGCTGCACCAGCTGATCCTGAAAGGCTTTGCCGAACACGGCATCGAAATGCCCTTCCCGCCTTTCCAGGTGCGTATGGAGACGCTGGGCAAAAAGTCGTCCGCCAGCAACGGTTCGCCGTCATCACGTACGTTTAAGTCAGGCGGTCTTTAGCTGAAACGCCGCGCTATGTCATAACCACGCGCAGTCGTTCTTCCCGATAAACAGAGGCCCGCGAATGCGGGCCTCGTCAGCAGAGAAAGCGTGCTACAGCGGCGCGTTTACTGCTTCACAAACTCTTCGCCCTGCGCGATATCTTTTCTCAACGTCTCCAGCATGCCGTTTAACGCCTGCTGTTCAAACTCGCTGAGCGAGCCGATGGCGCGTCGCTCCGCAATACCCTTTTTGCCCAACAGCAGCGGCTGCGAGAAGAAGCGGGCATACTCGCCATCCCCTTCGACATAGGCGCACTCGACGATGTTCGCCTCACCCTGTAGCGCGCGTACCAGCGATAAGCCGAAGCGTGCTGCCGCCTGGCCCATCGACAGCGTCGCGGAACCGCCACCCGCTTTCGCCTCGACCACTTCCGTACCCGCATTCTGAATACGCTTCGTCAGGCTGGCGACCTCTTCGTCACTGAAGCTCACCCCTTTCACCTGTGACAGCAGAGGCAGGATAGTGACGCCGGAGTGACCGCCAATCACCGGCACCTCAACCTCATTCGGCTGCTTGCCTTTCAGTTCGGCGACAAAGGTATTCGCGCGGATAATATCCAGCGTTGTGACGCCGAACAGACGATTTTTGTCGTATACCCCATGCTTTTTCAGCACGTCAGCAGCGATCGCCACCGTGGTGTTAACCGGGTTGGTAATAATACCGATAAGCGCTTCAGGGGCGGTTTGCGCCACCTGCTCGATAAGGTTACGCACAATCCCTGCGTTGACGTTAAACAGATCGGCGCGATCCATGCCCGGCTTACGCGCTACGCCCGCCGAGATGAGGATAACGTCCGCGCCATGCAGCGCAGGCGTCGCGTCTTCGCCGCTAAAGCCCTGGATTTTGACGGCGGTAGGAATATGGCTGAGATCCACCGCCACGCCAGGCGTTACCGGCGCGATATCATAGAGCGTGAGTTCGGAACCCGCAGGAAGCTGGGTTTTTAACAGAAGGGCGAGCGCCTGACCGATTCCGCCAGCAGCGCCAAGAACGGCAACTTTCATTCTGTACTCCTTATTAAGGTGGGGCAGAGTAGAGCCGAATTTCCATCTGTGTCCAGACCTGAATCAACTTCTCAGACGATGACAAACCCACTGTTAATTATGCGTGCCGCAGCACTTAATCTTATGGGCTGCTACTTTGTCAGCACAACGCGCCTGAATGACCGACAACGATGTCGATAGCAGATAGAGCACGGCCGTGATAGCTATGCATTCAGTACACCTCAATTGTATAACAATTCCGCAACCTTCGCTTACCACACCCGTACCGTTTTTGGTCTGCGCAGAAAATTTTGTTATCATGAGCGCCCGCAATACGCGGCGCCTGCCTGCTTCATCGACCAATTGCATAAAAATTCATTCATATGCATAATAATTTATCTGCCGTCGGCGGGCGTTCGGCATTTTTCTTTACTGGTAGCTTATGCGAAACCCATCAAAACAAGACGAATTGATCAAAGCGTTTAAAGCCTTATTGAAACAAGAGAAATTCAGTTCTCAAGGCGAGATTGTGCAGGCGCTGCAGGAAGAAGGCTTCGACAATATCAATCAGTCGAAGGTCTCTCGTATGCTGACTAAATTCGGCGCGGTGCGCACGCGCAACGCCAAGATGGAGATGGTTTACTGTCTGCCTGCGGAACTTGGCGTGCCGACAACCACCAGCCCGTTAAAAAACCTGGTGCTGGATATCGACTATAACGATGCGCTGATCGTGATTCGCACCAGCCCTGGCGCAGCGCAGCTGATTGCCCGCCTGCTTGACTCACTGGGCAAAGCGGAAGGTATTCTCGGCACTATCGCTGGTGACGACACGATTTTTATAACGCCAGCGCGCGCTTTTACCGTCAGGAAACTGCATAGCGCCCTTCTGACGGTGTTTGAACAGGAACTTTAATGGTTATACGCGACCGGCAATCCGCGCTGCTGGTCGCGCCTCCCGCGCGATAAAACCCCTTTATTCCCTGCTAATTCCGCTAGTTGCCTTATTAAATTTCGCTGCTGTTGCCGCTGCTAACGTTGGTCATACCTTTTGGCCCGCTTAACCTTTTGCGCTATTTTACGCTGCTTTACACTACGCAATTAGCGACAATACCCAGATCCAAATCAATAACCAGCCACTTTCACCACCCCTTTTCGCACAAAAAGATAAAGTCACTTACCATTTTGTTTTTAAAAGCATTTAAGGGGCAATGGTCACTTTTTATCCATTTTTTATAACTTTAAAGAATAAAAATGAGTCATAAGGATAAAGAATAACAACGAAACATTATTAGGCAGGTATTAATTTCAGACGTTATTAGTTCTATACTTCTTTTCGTGACGCAAATCACACCAAACAAAAAGACAAAAACAGACGACGAGGAAATATATATGAACGTTAAAACTACTATCGCAACCCTGAGTATTCTATCAGCACTGTCATTTGGCGCATTTGCAGCAGAATCTGTTAACTCGCAGCAGGCGCAAAATCTGCAGTCTATCGGTTCAGTAAGCGTAAGCGGCGTAGCCGGTTCTCCTGCGCAAATCAATGACGAACTCAATGCGAAAGCAGAGCAGCAGGGTGCCAGCGCGTACCGTGTTATCGAGGCCTATAACAATGGCAACTACCACGCTACTGCCGAGCTTTATAAATAAGTTCGTTAACCAGACAACGTTGTAACGGCGGCCTTATTGAAGCGCACATTGCGCATCGGGTGCCTAATCGATGAATTCAGGAGAGTAGACCATGAAAACCAAATCCATTATCGCCTTAGCAAGTTTGACTGCCGTACTGTCGTTCGGCGCCAGCGCAGCCAGCCTGGTATCAAATCAACAGGCCGAAACGCTGCAGCCGCTGAACCAGACCATCAGCATCAGCGGCCATGACGGCGACCAGACCAATATTCGCCAGGCCCTTTCTCAGAAAGCCGATGCGCAGGGCGCCAGCCACTACCGCATCATCGAGAATAACCAGGACGATACCTATCACGTCACGGCTGAGCTTTATAAATAATTAACCGATCGGGCGCCCATGCGACGCCTGGCTATATCGACGACCCGCATACTTATGCCAACCGCAGGTTGTTGATTGTAATGAGGAGATAAATTATGAAAATCAAAACAACCATCGCAACTGTTAGCCTGCTTTCCGTAATCGCATTTGGCGCTCAGGCAGCGCAGCTGATTACCGGCGATCAGGCCCAGAATATGCAGCCTGCGGGAACAGTGACCATCAGTGGTACAGCCGGCTCGCCGATGGATTATCGCGCGCAGCTTTCTCAGAAAGCCGATGAACAAGGCGCCAGCGCCTATAAAGTGATCGAAGCGCGCACCGGCGACAGCTACCACTTCACTGCCGAACTTTATAAGTAATTCCTCGTCAACTACTGACGAACCCCTTGGCCCCGCTTGTCGGGGCCCTTTTTGTCGGGTTACTTAATATTAAAGCGGAGCTGGCCTTCCAGCTCCTCTTCCGCCTCGTCAAAGAGCAGTATCAGCGCGCCATAGCGCCGCTTCTGCCCCTTTCCAAGATGAATAAATTCAACTTCCAGCGGCATCGGCAGTTCATTGCCGGTGAGCACGTCCCATAACGCGTCCAGATCGCTGATGCGGTGCGCATTCAGAGCGAAGCGCTCGCTAAACTGACGAAAAAAATGCGACTGGTCGACAATCTCGTTAAAGTCGAAACGCTCGGTTTTCATAGTGAAGGCTCCTGTCCTTCCTTACCGGGCGGCCGGAGCCGCCCGCGCGTTAACTTTCGCTCAGGCCGCCGATATGCAGCGCTTTGACTTCCAGATACTCCTCCAGACCAAGCACTGAACCTTCTCGTCCCAGCCCCGACTCTTTGACGCCGCCAAACGGCGCCAGCTCGGTCGATACCGCGCACTCGTTGATGCCAATCATGCCGCTTTCCAGCGCGGCCGAAACGCGGAAAACGCGCTGCAGGTTTTGGGTATAGAAATAAGCCGCCAGTCCGAATTCGGTGTCGTTGGCGCGGCGAATAACCTCCGCCTCATCGCTAAAACGAAAACAGGCCGCTACCGGTCCGAATGTCTCTTCCTGCGCCAGCTTCATCTCTTCGTGCGCGTCAGCGATGACCGTCGGCTGCCAGAAGTTGCCGCCCAGCGCATGGCGCTCGCCGCCGGTAACGATCCGGCCGCCTTTGGCTTTCGCGTCTTTAACGTGCTCTTCCACTTTATCCACGGCGGAAGCCTCAATCAGCGGGCCTACTACCACGCCCTCTTCTACCCCGTTGCCCACCTTCAGCTTTTTCACTTCTTCAGCCAGCTGATTTACGAATCGATCGTAAACGGCGTCATGAATATAGAAGCGGTTAACGCTGACACAGACCTGACCGGCATTGCGGAATTTATTGGCGATAGCGCCCTTCACCGCCGCGTCAATATCCGCATCTTCAAAAACGATATAGGGCGCGTTGCCGCCCAGCTCCATCGATACTTTTTTCATCGTCTCGGCGGCGTTGCGCACCAGCGTCTTGCCAACCTGGGTCGATCCGGTGAAGGAAATTTTCCGTACCGCCTTGCTCGCCATAATCGCATCGCTGATCGCGTGCGTATCGCCAGCCACCGCGTTAAGCACGCCATCCGGCACGCCTGCCTTCTTCGCCAGCGCCAGCAGCGCAAAGGCGCTCAGCGGGGTGTTGTTAGCGGGTTTGATAATGCCGGTGCAGCCCGCTGCCAGCGCCGGGCCGAGTTTGCGCGTTAACATCGCCATAGGAAAATTCCATGGCGTAATCGCGGCCACTACGCCAATCGGCTCGCGCGTCGCCAGAATGCGCGAGCCAGGTTTGGCTGGCGGAATAATTTCACCGTTAGCGCGCTTCGCCTGTTCGGCAAACCACTGAATAAAGCTGGCGGCGTATTCCACTTCGCCTTCCGCCTCTTTGAGCGGCTTACCCTGTTCGGCGGTCATCAACTGCGCCAGCCAGGCTTTGTTCTCGATCATCAGCTGATACCAGCGATAGAGGATTTCCGAGCGCGCTTTGGCTGTCTGCGCGCGCCAGGCGGGAAAGGCGCGTTCGGCTGCGGCGATCGCCTGTTCGGTTTCGGCTTTTCCCGCTTTCGCAACGGCGGCCAACACCTCGCCCGTAGCCGGATTTAACACATCAAAGGTAGCTGCGGTGCGGCGCCACTCGCCGTCGGCCAGATAGCCGGTCTGAAAAAGCTCGCTGTCGTGCAGTGTGGTCGTCATAGGTTCGCTCCTGTCAGTTCTTTTCCTGTCAGAAAAGTATAGATGGCAAAAGCAGGCGTTTTAGTGAAGGCGTGGCATTGAGAAGGCCGCTGCGGCAGGCAGCGGCCAGATTCAGATTTGGATGAGGGTGTTCTGATATTTGCTCAGCATATCGGCGAGACGCTTCACCGGCTCGGTGACGCTAAGCGGCGCATCATACTGCACCAGCTTCTGCTGGTAGACGTCAAATTCTGCCAGCAGCTGTTCGAAATAGTGTCGACGCTTCTCATCGCTGCGCGCCGAAACCACGCGATCTGCCGTGTAGCGCAGCTGGCGGTGAAAGGCCGACAGATCGGCATTGACCGGCACAGCCGCATTGCGCAGCCGCTGGTGGCCGATAATCAGCGTCAGCGCGATGCGATATTTATCGATATCGCCAGGGAACAGGTTCAGCAACATAAACAGCTGCTGATAAAGCGCAGGCAGATGGTTTTCGCGGCGGCGCGCCTGGTTGGTCGTCATCGCCGAAACCGCCGCATACATAAAGCGATTAAGCAGCTTGCGTCCGGTACGCGCTTTCGATTTGTCGCGGATCAGCAGGATCACCATCATCGCCACGAAGCAGCCGATTACCTGCCCCAGCACGCTGTCGAGAAAAGCGTTGAACTGGAATTTCATCGGGTTATCGAGCACCAGCACGTTAAGAGTGCCGATCAGCGCGCCGAGGGTGCCGATCTGGCGACGCTGTACGAAGATACCGCCAATAAAACCGAGCAGGCCGATGGCGATACAGAGCAGCAGCGCGCTCTGCTGCGTATTCGGCAGCACAACGATAAAATAGAGCGCGCCGAGTGGCACCGCTACGGTCATGCCGTAGAGAAAGTCTTTCGCCATCATCAGCGGATTGGGCACGCGCATCGCCAGCGCGGTGATCACCGCCAGCATTACCATGCAGCCGCTGCCGGATGTCCAGCCGGTATAGAGCCAGAACAGTGAGCCGAGCGCAGTGGCGACAAAGGTGCGGATGCCGTTAATCATCGCATGGTGCGTTTCAGCGGAACGCGCCTGGATCACTACTTCGCGCTCAAGAATACTCTCTTCCAGCGCAGTAATGCGGCTGTTGCTTTTAATGCCCTTCAGCAGCAGCAAATATTCCGTCGCCGCGCCGACCCAGCTGGCCAGCGTCACGGGCGCTTTGCCGTCGCTGCTGGCACCGATGACCCGTCGCATGACCTTCATGCGCCTGTGCACGTCGGCGACGTTTTCCACATCCTTTTCTATCAGCAGGCGATACTGAGGCGGAATATATTCCGGACGGGCGTTCTGGATCAGAAAGGTTTCCGCCGCCTGGGTAATCATAGTCAGCGAAAGCGTGTTGAGCATTTGCAGGCGGCGATTAGCATTTTGCCAGCGCGAGGACTCCATCATCAGCTGGCCGCGCATGGTACCGAGCGCCGAGGTGCGGCGCACCAGCGCGCTCCACGCCTTGTCGACTTCCTCTTTATCCTCATGCGCGACGCAGAGCTGCAGCAGGCGGTAATGCGCTACCAGCAGCGAATCGACCTCATTGTCGATCACCTTTTTAATGGAGCGCGGCGAGAAGATCATATCAGCCAGGATGGCGCAGAGGATGCCGAGCACAATCTCGCTACAGCGCTCTACCGCAAACTGCGGCGCCAGCGTCAGCCCGCCGCTGGCGTCTGAGGTCACGACGATAATCAGCGCGGTATAGCCCGCCAGGCCCAGCGCGTAGGAGTTTTCGACCTTGATCAGCGAGGAGAGCCAGACGCAGACTCCCGCCCAGAGACAGCAGAGCAGCAGCATGACCACTGGCGCGCGCACCGTGGCGATCATGATGGTCAGCGCAGCGATACAGCCAATAAAGGTGCCAATAATACGCAAAATGCCGCGGTAGCGCAGCGCGCCAGAATAGGGATCGCCGCCGGCGACGAAAGCGGTGCCGCCGGCAACGATGCCGGCGGTCATCACCGCCCAGCGGGGCGTTTCAAGGTTGAGATGAAAGCCGATCAGCAGCGCCGCTACCAGCGCGAAGGTCAGCTTGACCGGGAAACGCAGGAACTCGATCATATCGGCCCCGCTTAACCAAACTCACGCAGGCGATTAAAGAGACGCGCCATTGGCGAAGTCTGCGTATCGGCGCGGTCGTTTTGCCCGGTGATCACTACCGTTGCGGTGGTGCCCGCCGGGAAGCGGTTGCCAGGCTGCTGATCGAGACGGATGCGCACCGGCACACGCTGCGCCAGTCGTACCCACTCCAGATTAGAGTCCACTGTCGCCATGCCTTTGCTGTCCACCGAGCTGCTGCTGTTGGTTACGCCAGCCGCGACGCTGTCAACGGTGCCGCGCAGCACCACATTGCTGCCGAGCGGCGTCACTTCCGCACGATAGCCAGGCTCGACGCCGTGCAGCTTGGTCTCTTCAAGATAGGCCAGCACATAGAAGGAGTGCTGTTGCACCAGCGCCACCGCGACCGAACCGCGCGTAATGAATTCGCCCTCATAGACGTTGAGGTTGGTCACCCAGCCATCGGACGGCGCAGTGATGGCGGTTCGATCCAGATCGATTTTCGCCAGGTCGCGCGTGGCGATCGATTTCGCCAGCTGATGCTCCGTGGTTTGCAGATCGTTGTTCGCCTGGTCGATCGCTTCACGCGACATCGCCGAGGTGCCCAGCTGGTTGCGGCGCGCCGCTTCACGACGTTTTTCGCTTACCAGCGCCTGATAATACTCGACGTCAGCCTGCGCCTGATCCAGTGCTTTTTGATAACGCGGACGATCCACCACAAACAGGGTGTCGCCCTTTTTCACCAGCTGGTTGTCATGTACAGGCACGTCAGTGATCAGGCCGGTCACATCCGGCGAGATAGCCACGACATCCGCAGCGAATTTAGCGTCACGCGTCCACGGCGACTCGGTATAAAACACCCAGGCGCGGAAGATGATAACCACAGCGATGATGACCAGCAGGATAGTAATCGCGTAACGCGCGATTTTTCTTATTAGCGATTTCACTTAAACCTCAGATGAATAGACGGGATACCAGGTAAAACACACAGCAATAGAGCGCCGTGTTAAAAAGCGCCGGATGCCAGACAAGATCGTAAATCCCGCTTGGCGTCAGCAGGCGTTTCACTAACCAGAACAGCATTAGCGAGACGATTAATTCAATGAAAATGGGCGGGAAAGAGAGCCCAAATACGACAAAAACCGGAAGCACACTCATCAGGGATCCTTAGTACGACCTTGCCGGGATGATCCTTAGCCTGCCGGGCTGCAAGCCGCAACGAGTTGGTGGCGGATGGCAGCATCCGAACCACTGCTGAGTAAATAATAGCGTATCATCGGGCAGCAACAGACGTTTTACAGCAGGCTGGCTTAACCCTTCCCGGGCAAAAGCGAATCACCGGGAAATACCCGGGCGCGCATATAGTAACGCGCCTGACTATACGTTTTCTACAGATTGTGAGCTAAATCACTTTTTAATCAGAGTAAACAATGGAACGACTGAAGGGCATGTCCATTTTCGCCAAAGTGGTTGAATTAGGTTCTTTTACCGCCGCCGCGCGCCAGCTTCACCTCAGCGTTTCGTCTATCAGTCAGATTGTGGCGAAACTGGAAGATGAGCTACAGATTAAGCTGCTTAACCGCAGCACGCGCAGTATCGGCCTGACCGAGGCGGGGAAAATTTACTATCAGGGCTGCCGCCGTATGCTGGCTGAAGCCTCGCAGGTGCATGAGCAGCTCTACGCGTTCAATAACTCGCCGATTGGCACGCTGCGTATCGGCAGCTCCTCGACGATGGCGCAAAACGTTCTCGCGGAGATGACCAGCAATATGCTGCGTGAGTATCCCGGTCTGAGCGTGAACCTGGTTGCAGGCATCCCGGCGCCGGATCTGATCGCCGACGGGCTGGACCTGGTTATCCGCGTCGGCGCGCTGAAAGACTCCAGCCTGTTTTCTCGCCGTCTCGGCGCGATGCCGAT